>PLMS01000082.1 GCA_003142575.1 Ignavibacteriota bacterium | reverse complement strand
GACCGTGCAACGGCAAATGGTAACTTCAGTCAGATCGGTGAGTTGAAGCGCCGTTTTACATGGAATCATTCAGGCGCACTTCTGCACGATTTATACTGGGAAGTGCTTGGCGGCGATGGCGATCCGGGCAAAGGACCGGAAATCAAAGCAGCGATTGAAAAAGAATTTGGTTCATTCGATGCATGGAAAGCAGATTTCAAAGCATCGGCAGTATCGGCAAAATTAAGCGGATGGGGATTGCTTGTGTTCGATCTGCTTTATTCAGGGCGGTTGCTGAACGTAACGGTGGACGAACATCAATACGGAGCGATCTGGGGCGGTGTGCCTCTGATTGCACTCGATGTGTTTGAGCATGCATATTATCATAAGGATGGTCCTGCCCGGGCGAAGTACATCGATAACTTCCTTGCAAATCTGCATTGGGGAAGAATAAACGAGCGGTATAAGAAGTTTGTGGTGGGGAAGTAAAGAATAGTTACCAGTTACGAGTTCATGAGTAAAGGGTTGGGCGTAAGCTCAGCCCTTTTTTATTTACAGGAATACTGGGTTCTCGGTATTGTGTTTCATGATGTAAATGAATAGAATTACATCGACAATGCCAATACGGGGGGAGCTAGTAATAAGGCAGGCTTAGGCGTTATCACAGAATGATTTAGATCGCGATCACAAAAAAGATGAAAAGAATCGCAATATTTGTGGCATAAATCAGAATATAGTATAACTTGATGTCTACACTATGGGTTATCTGCTATGTTTATGAAAAAAGAGTTTTGGTATCGGTCTGTATGTATAAGCTGCAGTATTCACGCTTCAAGTAATTCACCAATCCATCATTCATCATTCAAGGAGTATCTACCATGAAAAGCCCTATTGTGACAGTTGCTATTGTTATCGTAGTTGCTATCATTGCTTTTTTTGTTGGCCGCCATACTTGTGTCTATAAATCGGAACAAAAAAGTCTTTCGGGAGTAGATAAAGATCAGGTAGAAAAAAAAATAACAGTAACTTTCCCGGGTGCAGAGAAGCACGAAGTCTCTCTTGCTGAGGCAAAGCAGTATCTTCAAAATTATCGGAAGACTCTGCAAGCACAGAAGACAAAGACACCGCAAATACAAGGCGGATCATTTGACCGCGGTGCAATTGAAAAAATTCTCGCCCAGCCAGGTTGCGCGCATTTGCGCATTTATTATGGCAAAGACGAAAATGGAAAACCCAACTTAGTTCTTGTTGGTGTAGATACAGTAGGAAAAGATATGACGAAGGCATGTATTATGGAAAGAAGTTCAGGCTGTCCACCGTTTTGTGATGATGTGAGTGCTTTGTTGAGCAATTAATAATATGAACACGATGCACATTGTTGTAGTTTATTCCGTACAATTATTCGTATGTACGGTGGGCATAGTAGGTTTTCTGAAATATAAACAGCTAATTAATCCATTAAAATTTCTTGAATGGTATGTTATCTGTTCGCTTGCAAATGATATTTTAATAGATATCATGGTTTACAATAAAATTCGAACATTATGGGTCTGGCAATGTTTTGCAGTGTTCGAATTATTTATATTTATCAAAATCTTTAATTCTTGGTATTCTAGTAGGCGTTATACTAGTCTGATCTGGGCAGCATATTATTTCTATCTTATTTTTTGGATTGTCGGAAAATTTTCATTCGAGCCGTTTACAAGTTCAGATGTGTATTCTGAGACTGTTTCACAAGTCATTCAAATTGGCTTTGGCTCCTGGATTTTGTTGTCTCTATTACAGGACAGTAAAATCAACTGGAAAACAGATCCACGGCTATGGGTAGTTTCAGGAATTGTACTTTATGCCATAACAACATTTTTTATCTTTGGGATGTTTGAGGTTCTATGGGTTTCCTCTCATCACATAGTTAGAGTATTGTGGATGATAAACAACGTATTCATCTTGATTCAATACATTTTTTTCCTTCGCGCTTTTTTATGCAATCCGGCTAACACCGGAATAACTAACATATCACAAACAACACATAAGGAGTAATAAACATGAAGAAACTATTGTTGTGGGGGGGGGGTAATTGCCCTCGTATTTTGTACGATTGCGTACTTTACAGTTGGTAAAGCAAGTGCAACAGATTCAAAGCAACAGCAATTTATTGGAGCAGAAAAGCACGAGATTACACTGAGCGAAGGTCTTGAGCTTGTAGCAAATTTCCGAAAGAATCCTCAAGCGCCGAAAAGTCAAGGTACCTCATTTAATCGCGGCGCCTTCGAAAAAATACTTGCTCAGCCAGGTTGTGAAAAAATAAAGATGTATTGGGCAAAAGAACAAAATGGTAGATTCACAGTAGTTCTCGTTGGTGTTGATGCAGCAGGAGAAGATATGACAAAAGGATCGATAATGGAAAGAAGTGCAGATTGTCCACCGTGGTGTGGCGTAACTTCTCCTTTTACAATGGAAACAGTAGCAATGGCAAAGTAACAGATACCTCCCCTTTTTCCCCTCCTTGGTAAGGAGGGGATATGGGGTGGTTGGCATTTTTTTGAGATCAAACTTTACTGAATATAGTTTTCATTTTATATATAACATCATATCGCGTTTAAAACCTTGACAAGGTTAAGTGTTTTAACCTCGGAGATCGTTTTGCCCAATACTGCAATAAATATATTATGGACGATTGGTGTTGGAACATTTGTCTTGTTTCTGCTTGCTGTGGGATTTATTATGGCAATCGTTCAAAGCAAGCGCAGGGAATTGGTTGCCAAACAGCGTGAGTTAGAAGAGCTAGCGAAGAATGAAAAGAAGTACCGGAGTTTATTTGAGAACTCCCTTGCAGGGATAGTAAAGTTTTCGCTGGAAACATGGGAGGTTCTTGATTCAAACAAAGAAATGAAACAAATATTCGGATGTGCATCCGAACAGGAATTGGCACGTTGTTTTTCAGCATTACCACCGCGAAGCATTCAAGATATTCAGCAATCACTTCTGAGCAGCGACCTCATTCAGGAATATGAAATCAGGACAACCCGGCTCGATGGAAAGGAATTATGGATCCTCTTTTCGGCAAAAATGATCGGTGAAGAGCACCTGGCCCATGGAGTCATCGTCGATATTACGGAGCGGAAAGTATCGCAAGAGAAAATATTAGAACAAGCAATGCTTTTGGATGAGGCGCAAGATGCCATTATGGTTACGGATTTTGAAGGACGGATCACATTCTGGAATAACGGAGCAGAACTCATCTATGGTTGGCAGAGAAAACAGGCTGTCGGTTCTTTCATCCGGGACCTTATCTTTGATACTGCCCACTCAAAGGATTATGACTTAGCAATGGAAGATATACTTCAATTCAACGAATGGAGTGGAGAACAGTATCATTTGAACAGAGAAGGAAAGGAACTGCTTATCCAGAGCAGGTGGAAGAAGGTGGAGAGCGCATCAACCAACAAAAAAATAATCTTCATTGTGAACACGGACATCACGGAGAAGAGACGGCAGGAGATACTCTTACTTCGTGCGCAAAGAATGGAGAGTATCGCTTTGTTAACAGGTGGAATTGCCCACGATCTCCAAAATATTCTTGCTCCCGTCTCAATGTCTATCGGTCTTCTGCGGGAAAAACTGACCGACGATCCCAGTATGAAAGTTCTTGATGCCGTTGAAGAAAGTGCTCGGAGCGGCATGGATCTTATTAGAAATATCATCACCTATGGACACGGGATTCCCGGTGAGAGAGTAAAAGTTGAACTATCCGATTTGCTCGAGTCGATCCTAACGATTGTACGACAATCACTTCCGGAAACGATACGTATCGATAACTTGATCGATGGTAAAAATTATGCTGTGCTCGGTGATGCCAACCAATTAAAACAAGTATTTCTCAATATTGTTGTCAATGCGCGTGACGCCATGCCAAATGGCGGAATTATGACCATTGGTATCTATAAAGTGACAATCGATGAGAATTGTTCCGATCTGTATCCAGAAGCTCCGATGGGAACATACCATCTGGTGAATATTTGTGATAATGGTTCAGGTATTCCTGAAAACCGCATCGAAAGAATATTTGAGCCCTTTTTTACGACAAAGACAAATGGGAACGGGACCGGTATTGGTCTTTCCCTTGCGCTTGGCATAGTGAAAAGTCATTCGGGTTTCATTACTGTTCATAGTGTTGTCAATCAAGGAACGGAATTTAATATCTTTCTCCCGGCACTGGAATCATAACCAAATACAAACAAAATTGTGATAGGAACATTCTTTTCAAAGACGAGACAATGAGCTTACAAGACGACATACAGGAAAAAAGGAAGCGTATTTCCGTTTGGATAGTTGATGACAATAAAAGTTTCTGTGTCGTATTGACTGAGGCATTGAACCGCAGCAATTCGGTCATCTGTGAAAAGTATTTTCATTCCAGCCGGATGGTCATCGAATATCTTGAAACCGGGAACCATCCTCCTCAAGTTATTCTGCTCGACATCAAAATGCCCGGAACGAAAGGCGTGGATGCAATCGCTCTTCTCAAACGGATTGCTCCTTCCACAGATATCATTATGCTTACGTCGTACGACTTCGATATGGACATACGAACCTCACTCAAGAGAGGTGCGGCAGGGTATCTTCTCAAGTCTTCCCAACCTTTGGACATTATCCGAGCAATTGAAACAGTACAAAAAGGGGGAACGCCTCTCGATCCGATGATCACTCAAAGGATGACTGATGCTTACATTGCCGGGAAACCCGAGAGCGACTCGTACAATCTCTCGGCTCGGGAGCGGGAAGTCATCCGGTGGATTACCCAGGGTTTAAACAGTGCGGAGGTTGCACAACAACTTTCGATAACCTATAACACGGTTGAAACGCATATCAAGAATATTTTTCATAAGCTCAATGTATCCAATCGGCATGCGATGGTTGCCAAAGCTATTAAGGAGCGGCTGGTCTAAATCGGTTTTTCCCCCTCATTACGTCCTTGCTTAAATACTGGGTTCTCGGTATTGATTCAAAGTAGTTAAATATCGAAGTTTCCATCGTAATTCTTCTACAGTAACAATCTTAGAAAAATCTCTTTCAATGAGTGCAAAAACCAAAAGAGGTTTAGTCATTGCTTGAGAAAAGGTGTCATGATTGACCCTTAAGGAAAGGAATCGAATTGGATACCATGAAGATGCTCGAATCAACAGAAGTTTTTGGCGGTCATGCATTTCAGATGAATCACACAGGCGTTCAGTTTCAAAACATGAAATCAATGTTTGAATTGATTCAGGATGACGCCAAGCAGAATAAAGTCCAGAAACAATCTTTCCAATCACTGAAGATGCAGAGTATGAGTACATTTGCCGGTACTATTGCGCATGATTTCAACAATATTTTCGGTACCATTTTGGCATCTTCTTCTCTACTCGAGATGAACAAGGTCGGTCCTGAGAAATATACTGAAATCCTCAAGGCTATCAACAATGCTGTGGGACGAGGCGCCGAACTTGTGGGCCAGATTCTCGTCTTCACCGGCAAGACTGATGTTTCATTCAGGCCGCTCTCTGTCCCTGATTTCATAAACGATATTCTTTCTAAGCTCAAGCAAACGTTCCCAGAGAATATAGAATTTCAGGAAATGATAGAACAAAACATTTCCTGCATCAGCGCCGACGAAACCAAGATGCAGCAGATGTTGTTGAATCTCTGTATCAATGCCCGCGATGCTATGCCCGAGGGAGGTACTATAACCATTCGAGTGAACAGTGTAACACGCCAAAAACTTCAAGGACTCTTCCCTACAGTCGATCATGATCGGTATATCTGTATCAGTATCTCAGATACAGGTAGAGGGATAGAAGAAACGGCAAAAGACATGATCTTTGATCCATTCTTTACCACAAAAGAAAAAGGAAAAGGTTTGGGGCTTTCGGTTGTGTATGGCATCGTAAAGGCACATCACGGATTCATCGATCTGGAAAGTGAACCTGGACATGGAAGTACGTTTTATCTTTACTTTCCGCTCATGACCTTAGACAAAAAAAACAATGATTCTTTGCAGGTAAAAATGTCGGACGATGCCGGTGGTGCAGAAACTATTCTTGTCGTGGAAGACGAGAAGTCTCTTCTGGAACTGGCACGCATCGTTTTCGAATCGAAAGGATACACAGTGCTTGCTGCAAAAGACGGCATCGAAGCGGTTGAAATGTACAAGCAGCACCGAGAAAAAATATCACTTGTTTTTACCGACATAGGAATGCCGGGACTCGACGGGAGGGAAGTGTTTACGAAGTTGAAGGAGATGAATCCAAATATAAAAGTTATTTTTACCAGCGGAATCATTACGAATATCAAAGCTGCATTTTTAAAAGACGGAGCCAAAGACTTCATTCAAAAACCATATAAACAAGAAGATGTTCTGCGAAAGATCAGAGAAGTGCTGGATGCACCGTAAGAGCATTGGTCAAGTTGTAAAAGAAGTACTGGCATACATATTTTTCTCAAAATATATTTTACGACATCCTCTCTGCACCCAATACGTATTTGCGTTTCACCGCTGAAGTTTTGGAGCGTAAGCGATCTTGGTAAAAGTCTCCCCCTCAGGGGAGGGGAGAAGAGAGGATGGGACAAATGAGTGTGGGACGAGAGGCCAAGTATCAGGTAGCTCAAGAAGCAGGAATGAAGTGCCTATTTTTCATGATTAGATATATGTGTGGGAGAAAAGTGAAACGCTTCAAGAGAACTAAGATGCTCACTTAGGTATGAAAATTCTATTTATACTATGGATATTGACATGTACACTCTTCATTACTACACTTGCGTATAATAATCTTTCAGTTGTTAGTACTTCTCGTACTCATATAGTAGTTCAGCTTCAAAACACAGAACTTATTGCTGGCATACAATTTACCCTTCAATGTTCTTCCAATATCATTTTGTCGGATCCTGAGCGTAGTAATCGTATCTCCGATACTTCTTGGATGATGGCTACGTATAAACCGAATGATTCGACCATGAATGTTCTTTTCATCAATATGAACTGTGCACCATTTGGTACTGGGACTGGTTCTCTCATGCAATTGACATTGACTTCCTCCGGAGAAGCACATGAAAGTTACATTATGTTTGCCAATGTGATGGCAACAAACTCGTCTGCAGATAGTGTAGGTATGACAGTCAACGGGTTACAGTGGTTGGACAAATCGAATCATGCTGATGCAAACGGTACTGATCAGATTCTGTTTGCACAGAATTATCCAAACCCTTTCAACCCAACGACGACCATTTCTTTTATTGTGACGCAACAATCATATATATCGTTGAAAGTATATGATCAATCCGGTCGAGAAGTGGGAACGATTGTCAATAGTGACTTAGCGGCTGGAAGATATTCAAGAATTTGGAACGCCGCACTGCTTCCCACAGGAATATATTATTGCCGGTTATCCACCGGTTCAATCATAAAAACTCAAAAAATAATATTGTTAAAATAATAAACACTCAACATCGATGTGACAATCAACCACCGAAGGACAATGCTGATCGAGGGTAAGAAATGTTGAGATGGAAAGAGGTCTAAATTCCAAAATCATTCTCTCATGCTTCTATCCGGAATGCATGACGATGCAGTACGCTAGGCAAGATCCACACTAAGGCTTTTTAATAGCTTCGACACCACCTCGCAGGTGAACTTACACTTCAGATAGAACGATTCGCGAACGCTGCTCCACTGCCACTTGGCAGCAAGATTTCAAGCCGATTGGCGAACTACAAGTTCAGGTTTAAATATGACATTCTTGGGCTTGTGAAGAATTTCGTCTCTTTCGACCACGGCCATCTTGTATGCAGCTTCGGCCATCTCCTTTAAAGGCTGCCTGATTGTTGTAAGCGCAGGAGTTGATAGCTGTGCTATGAGCAGGTCGTCGAAGCCCACAATTGCGATGTCCTCGGGTATCCGTACTCCCTGCTCTCTGGCTACAGTCAGCAACCCTGCCGCGCAGTTGTCACCCGCCGCGCAAAAGATGGCATCCACGCCAATGTGCAACAACTTCGGCATCACAGAGATGCCGTCCTCGCGAGAGTAGTGGATCACCTCGATCATGCACCCTGGCAATATGGAGAGCTTTCCAGCTCTGAGCGCCTGTTGGAACCCATTGATCCTTTGTTCCGCATTGTAACTACCCTGCACCTGAGTCTTGCCGGAGATAATGGCGATATTCTTCCGACCTTTTGCGATAAGGTACTCACCGGCTATTTGTCCACCCAAGCGGTTGTCCGTAGTAATGGTGGACACACCGGCTGTCTCTTCGTCTATCAGTATGATGGGCACATTAGCCGCGGTGTAGGCAGCAATCGTGTCGGAATCCGGCCGCACACTAATAGCGATTAAGGCAGTGGGGTGTGTTTGGACCAGTGCTTGCTTCAAGCGCTCCTTCTGCATTACAGCGTCGTCTGTCACAGACCGTCGTGCACTCTCCTCCGGCTTGAGCCACTTCTTGAGATGTTCGGATATCGCAACTTGTAACGCCGATCCGAAGTTCGGTGCTGCGACCACAACTTTCGTCTCTCGGTTTGCCATCTAAATTCTCTCCTTCCGTGCCTGCTACATAGTATATATTTGAAAGAATGTTACCGAAAAAGAACTCTGAAAGCAAACTACAAAGACTCATAGTCTTTCTCATGGGAACTTCGGAAGGTATCTCAATTTATCCTTAGGAAACTTTCCAATGGAAACAAGAGAATTGCTCCTCTCGGAAGAATTTGGTATTATATCACAACAAATGAATGAAAATGTGTCACCTTCGGTTTTCCCTGAATGAAAGAACAACGCCGGTTGTATCGTACGATCGTTTTCTATTTGTGTGTTGTCTTGCACCTTCAGGCACAATCGCCGCTGGAATCAAAATTCATTTCTAAGGTTTCCCAGAAATACTTGCAAAAAAATGTGCGCGAACTGGTCAAGTTTGGCAACCGACTTGGCGGGACAAAATCCGGCGATAAAGCTGCACAGTACGTATTTGAAAAATTTAAGGGTTACGGATTCAAACCGGAAATAATAAAAGACCCCCAAAAGCTTACATATTCAAACGACGGTTGGCAGTTAAAGATTGATCAACCCAAGCGGCTGCGTGGACTCATTCAGCATGAGTGGTTAGCAGGATTCTCACCTTCTGCTCGGAGAGACACTGTTCATCTCTCTTTTGTCGGATCCATTCGAGATATAGATACAAGAACGATGGATAGCGGCGCAGTACTGTTAGAACGGCAGCCTTCAGAAAAAATGTATGATGAATTAGTCGATGCTGGTGCGTGCTGTATTGTCAGTTACCAGAATGATATTTCGACTGCCTATTCTAACTGGGCAATGATCTCGACTCTCAAAGAAACGGATAAGAATCAGATCCCGGTCTTCAATATCTCAAATAATGCGGGTCGACGATTGCAAGAGGAATTGGAGAAGGGGACGCGCGTTGTCATCAAATACTCAGCAAAGACGACAATCCGACATGGGAATTCGAAGACAATTATCGCCACCTTGAAGGGTCAGACAGATGAATATTATATTCTCGGTGCGCATGGCGATTCCGACTCCGGCGGGCCCGGCGCAGATGACAACGCATCAGGTGTGTCAGGTATATTAGAAGTCGCGCGTATCTTAAACACCATGGTGAAAAACAAGACACTGCCATTACCGAAGAAAAGCATCAAGTTCATCGTGTGGGGTACGGAATATCATTCATCGAGCAGTTATGTCAAACTTCATTCTGATCGTCTGGAGAAGATTGCGGGCGTTATCAACTTCGATGAGATTGGATTTGGGAAGCCAAGGCACTGTATTTATTTTGAAGGAAACGATATTCTGCATAACCACGACTTATTGAAACTTTTTGAGAAAGTGGGCGAGGATTATGTGAACAAAAAAGGATTCTGGAAAGAAGCAACTACAAATCCTTCCCAAGGCGGATCTGATTCGTATGTGTTTCTGCCAGAATATCTAAACCGTTTAGATGTATCAGAAGAAAAAATTCCATCGATCACAGTCTTCACAGCAGCATGGAACGAACCAAGGTCAATGCAGCAAACACGAGGATGGCGTTCGAAAGCATGGAAGGGTCATCCCGATTCGGTAAAGATTGATTACTCGCCGTACTATCACTCGTCACTTGATATTCCAGCACTGACAACAGACAAAGAACCGGCAAATATGGTATGGGGTGTAAATGCAGTTGGCATTGCGCTCATTCGATTATTATGGCAGTAAATTATTCTGACTAAAAATGAATCATGGATACCTTTATCGTTTTGGTTCTGTTGAATACGATCTTGCATCGCGGACTCACATTATGGGGATCTTAAATGTTACTCCAGATTCCTTTTCCGACAGCGGCAAATATCTCGACCTCGAACAAGCTGTAGTTCAAGGATTGAAGCTTGCGGAAGATGGTGCGGATTTTATCGATGTCGGTGGTGAATCAACACGCCCCGGTTCGGAACCAGTATCGGTTGAGGAGGAGATTCGGAGAGTCGTTCCGGTTATCAAAACCTTGTCGAAGAAAGTGAATATCCCTATCTCTATCGATACTTATAAATCAGATACAGCAGACGCGGCATTGCAAGCCGGTGCCGTTATCGTGAATGATATCAGCGCAATGACATTCGATGCCAAGATGGCATCTGTTGTGGTAAAGTATCAGGCAAGCATTGTTCTTATGCATATGAAAGGTGCGCCAAAGACGATGCAAGAAAATCCAACATACGAAAACGTAACGAAGGAAGTAAAACAATTTCTTTCTGAGCGATTGTTCGCAGCGAAGGAAGCAGGAATCGAACAGATGATAGTCGATCCAGGAATTGGATTCGGAAAAAAGTTCGAACACAACATTCAACTTCTTCGAGAATTGAAATCTTTTACTTCACTCGGATACCCATTGCTGGTGGGTCCGTCGCGTAAAGCATTTCTTGGAGCGATTCTTCATTTACCGGCAAACGAGAGAATAGAAGGAACAGCGGCAGTAGTGACAAGCGCCATTTTGAATGGTGCGAACATCATCCGTGTACACGATGTAAAGGAAATGAAACGCGTAGCAATGGTGACTGATGCGTTGAAATCTGAAAATATCCAGGCGGCTTCATAAGATGGATTCGATAGTACGTTCAACTTCCGTACTCATACCAGCATATAATGCCGGAACTTCTCTGGAGGAATTAGTAAACCGTTTACATCGCTCGGTCGGAGATATGCAGGTCATCGTTGTCGATGATGGTTCAATAGACAATACGACGGAGATTGCTCATTTGGTTGGAGCGACTGTTCTACGACATGATAAAAATTGCGGTAAGGGAGCGGCTCTGCAGACAGGTTTCGATTTTCTTAAAAAACAGGCCGAAGTTGAATTCATTCTCACACTCGATGCGGACTTGCAGCATCAGCCGGAGGATATTCAAAAGTTTTTTAGCACACAACAAAAAACCGGTGCGGATATTGTTATTGGATGGCGTGAAAGAGCAGGAACAAAAATGCCTTCGCATCGCATTCTCTCCAACACACTTACATCTGCGTTGGTGAGTTTGAAAACAGGAATAAAGATCAAAGACAGCCAGTGCGGTTTCCGATTGATTCGTAAGAGAGTTCTTGAAAATATTCAGCTCGAATCGCGCGGCTATGAAGCGGAGACAGAATTCCTTATCAAAGCGGCGCGACTTAAATTCAAAATAGAATTCGTTCCGGTACACACCGTGTACGGCAGTGAAAAGAGCTATATGACACATTGGGCAACAACGATGAATTTTATCAAAGTGCTTTTACGGAAATACTCATGACTCGATTTGAGCAAGAACGAACGGATATGATTGCACTGTTGAAACAGCGAGGAATCAAAGATGAACTCCTGTTGAAGGCGCTCCAGAGCGTAGAGCGTGAGCAGTTTGTCTTGACTGCGTTTGTTAATCGCGCCTACGATGACAGCGCGCTACCCATTGCAAGCGGGCAAACAATTTCACAACCGTACACCGTTGCATTTCAAACGGAAAAATTACAGGTGGGGAAAGATTCCAAGGTCTTGGAAATCGGTACCGGCTCCGGTTATCAAGCCGCTGTTCTTGCCGAGATGGGATGTCGCGTCTTCACGATTGAACGGCATATGGATTTGCATCTGCAAGCACGGAAATTACTGGAAAAACTTGGTTACCGCGTAGCAGCTCGCTGCGGAGATGGAACGGTTGGGTGGAATGAGTATGCACCGTACGATGGTATTGTAGTGACTGCAGCAGCACCGGAAGTACCCCAACCCCTGCTTGATCAACTTGCTGACGGTGGAAGGCTTGTCATCCCTGTAGGAGATTTAGAAAGGCAGTCCATTCGAGTGATAACGCGCATAGGAGATCGATTTGAATCGATAGAAGCGCATGGGTTTAAGTTTGTTCCGCTCATCGGAAAAGAAGGGTGGAATGAAAAATGAAATCGGATTGCAGACCAGAGATCGAATATTAGAGATATCAGGATGTCGCAAGTTCTAGCCATTGTAGGTCCGACAGCATCGGGGAAGACGACACTTTCAATTCTTCTTGCGGAAAAACTGCGTGGTGAAATTATTTCTTCTGATTCGCGACAGATCTACAAGTTTCTTAACATCGGTACAGCAAAACCAATACCTGAAGATTTTCATCGCATTCCTCATCATTTCATCGATGTCCTCGATCCTGATCGAGAATACAATGCTGCTGAATACGGTCAGCAGGCTCGTAGTAAAATTGAAGAACTGTTGAAACAGGGAATCCAGCCGATCATCGTCGGGGGTTCCGGGTTATATGTTCGTGCAATCATAGATGGATTATTTAAGGGACCCGGGAAAGATTCTGAAATTCGTGAACAGCTTGAACAAGAAGCACAAAGATTTGGTTCTGAAATGTTATTCGAAAAATTGAAACGAATTGATCCGATTTCCGCGGCGAAGATGGATGCATCAAAAGTACGGCGGGTAGTTCGTGCATTGGAAGTATTTTATACCACAGGGAAACCGATTTCCGATTTACATTCTACTCAAGAGACAAGAGCGCCATTTGAGGTCCTGCAATATGCTCTTGAGTGGGAACGAAAAACTCTTTATGACCGTATTAATCGCCGTATTGATGAGATGATGGAAAAGGGATTGGTAGAAGAAGTTCGAGAATTGAAGACTCGAGGATATCTCTCCAGTATGAACGCACTCAACACTGTTGGCTACAAAGAGACATTCGACTTCATCGAAGGAAAGCTGACGAAAGAGGAGATGGTCAGACTTATCAAACAGAATTCACGCCGCTTTGCTAAGCGTCAGTTGACATGGTTTCGAGCCGATAAGCGAATCCGGTGGATTTCGGTGAACGAGCAGACGAACTGGAATGAGATTGCGGAAATGATTCAAAAAGAATTTCAAACTGCTCAAAAGAACACTTAATCTCTAAATTGATTTTCCTGCATCTGTTTGCTATATTAAGATAAAGAAGTTGTAAACGGGGCGTAGCGTAGCCTGGTAGCGCGCTTGGTTCGGGACCAAGAGGTCGGGAGTTCAAATCTCCCCGCCCCGACAAGAAATACTAAATAGCGGTGTTCTTTCTAAATTAGCAAACAAATCATTCCTTCCAGACAGTATAACCTATGTCATTACACATTGTCGCTATCGTTGGTCGTCCAAATGTAGGGAAATCCACACTCTTCAACCGTATTTTCGGATCCCGTGAAGCCATTGTCTTTGATACTCCGGGTGTTACACGCGACCGTCGTTATGCTGAAGCGGAATGGGCCGGTAAATCGTTCACCATGATCGACACAGGCGGATTCGTTCCTGAATCAGATGATATATTTGAGAAAGCAATCCGCGAGCAAGCTAACATTGCCATCGAAGAAGCCGATTCCATTGTATTTGTTGTGGACGCGCTCGAAGGTCTAACGCCGCTCGATAGGGAGATTGCAGCTATCCTCCGACGTTCGAACAAACCTATCCATCTTGTCGTCAATAAAATTGATTCTGAACAACGTGAGAATTCCACGGCAGAATTCTATTCACTTGGCCTTGGCGAACCAATCGGCATTGCCGCTCTCGGTGGAAGGCAAATTGGAGATTTCCTCGACCTCATCACGGCGGATATCAAGAAGGCAACGAGAGTAAAGAAAGAAAAAAGACTTCGTCTCGCAGTCATCGGCAAACCGAATGTTGGTAAATCATCATTAGTCAATGCGCTCATCGGCAAGACGCGTCAAGTGGTCACGGCTATACCTGGTACGACGCGCGATCCTATCGATACCATCCTCGAGTACCAGGATGAAGAAATCATTCTCGTCGATACAGCAGGTCTTCGGAAGCGCAGCAAGATTACAGAGAGCATTGAGTTCTACAGCACGATCAGAACACTGCATGCGATTGAACGCAGTGATGTTGCTGTGATTCTCTTTGATGCAACACAGGGTGTGGATAAACAGGATTTACAGATTGTCGATGCAACCATGGAACGCCACCGGGCTGCGGTTATTGTAGTGAATAAATGGGACTTGGTTGAGAAAGAAACGAATACAGCGCGCGATTATGAGCTGGCGATTGAACGCAATCTCGGATTATACGATTTTCTTCCCGTGATTTTCGTTTCAGCGCTCACGAAGCAGCGAATCACGAAAGTGATCGACACAGCAAAGGAAGTCCACAAGCAGCAATCGCGGCGCATCTCCACGAGCGCGCTCAACAAAGCGATGATGGCAGAAATCGAAAAAAATCCGCCGAAAACATCGTCATCGAAGGAAATAAAAATTAAATTCGCTACGCAGATCAAAACAAATCCACCAATGATTGCCTTCTTTTGTAATCATCCGAAGCTGGTGCAAGAATCATATAAACGATTTTTGATGAACAAGTTGCGTGAGCACTTTGGCTTCATCGGTGTGCCATTGGGAGTTGTGTTCAAAGAGAAATAATGCAACGTCTTATCGTTAAGAAAACGATGATGAAAGAATATCTATGAAGAATTTGATTATTATCGATCATCCTCTTGTCAAACGTGATTTGACAATACTCCGGAACAAAAAAACACCAAGTCACCAGTTTCGCGCCATTCTCCGTCGAACGGCGAG
>PLMS01000033.1 GCA_003142575.1 Ignavibacteriota bacterium | reverse complement strand
CTGGAAGCTGTAAAGGAATTACATCCGGATGTTATTGCAATGGATTGGCAGATGCCAAAATTAGACGGTTTGGAGGCAACACGCATTATCATGGAAACAATACCGACTCCTATTGTCATAGTGACTGGAAGCGTTGCGGCGAATGATGCGGCAGTTTCCTTTCGCATGATTGAAGCAGGAGCTTTAGCGATAATACAACAGCCGCCAAGTGTAGATCACCCCGATTATAAAAGAGAGACACAGCAGTTAACCCGGACATTAAAACTCATGTCCGAAGTGAAATTGGTTAAACGTATGGCGCGCACTTCAAAAGAACAAGAGACAGTGAAACCGTCAGCCGGAAAATTTTTTCGAGCGGAATCGGATATTCAAATCGTTGCTATCGGTGCATCTACAGGCGGGCCTAATGTCTTACAAAAAATACTTTCCGGATTACCTAAAGATATTCCGGTTCCATTATTCATTGTTCAACACATCTCAAAAGGTTTCACAGCGGGACTGGTTGAATGGTTACAGAATACAACCAATTTTCCGTTGCATATTGCTTCTCATGGTGTATACCCGCTGCCGGGACACGGGTATGTCGCTCCGGATGATTTTCATATGGGAATTGAACGAGGGCCTAAAATTGTACTAAACCACAATGGTTTGGAAAATGGTCTGCGTCCTTCGGTTGCTTACCTTTTTCGTTCAGTAGCACAAAATTTCGGTTCCAATGCAGTTGGTATATTGTTAACGGGAATGGGGCGGGATGGAGCAGATGAATTGAAAATAATGAAAGAAAAAGGGGCGGTTACTTTTGTGCAGGATGAAGAGAGTTCTATTATATACGGTATGCCCGGTGAAGCAATAAAACTAAATGCGGCAACGTATATTCTTTCACCTGAAGAGATTACAGTTGCTCTCACTGCGTTAATAAAAAAAAATGAAAGGGTGATAGTATGAAAACTAAAAAGAACGTCGTAAAAGATATTGATGAAATCTTAATAGCCGAGGACAGTCCGACTCAGGCTGAACAATTAAAGTATATTCTTGAGAAACATAAGTACAAAGTACGTGTGGCTAAAGATGGTAAAGAAGCCATAGGAATGGTCATTGAACATAGTCCTTCCTTGGTTATCACCGATATCCAAATGCCGGTAATGAATGGTTACGATCTCTGTAAGGAAATAAAATCTCGTGAGAAGACCATGAACATTCCCGTTATTCTGCTGACATCTTTTTCTCGATCGGAAGATGTGATGGAAGGTATTTCTTGTGGAGCTGATAATTTCCTTACCAAACCATTTCGGGAAGAGTATCTTGTTTCACATATTGAACAGATCCTTTCCAACAGGGAAATTCACAAAAGTGAAACGATTAAAGTTGAATTGGAAGTACTCGTTGGAGCTAAGAAACGGGTTATTACTGTGGATCATCAGCAAATACTTACGCTGCTCATCTCAACATATGAAGCGGCAGTTCAGAGAAACGATGAACTGGTGAAGGTACAGGATGATTTAAGGAAACTTAATGAACGTTTAGAAGAATTAGTGACGGAAAGAACTGCAGAACTTTCGGCAGAGATCACCGTTCGCAAAAGTACTGAGGAAGCGCTGCGAGAAAGCAAAGAAGAACACCGCGGCAACCTCTCTTAAGCACGGAAAGGAATTCCTTAATGAATACGATCACCACCAAAGACGGCACAGAAATTTACTACAAGGTCTGGGGTACAGGACAGCCTGTGGTGTTCAGCCACGGCGGATCGCTCAACGCCTATGCTTGGGAAAGCCAGATGGTTTACCCTGCATCCAACGGCTATGGTTGCATCGCCCATGATCGTCGCGGCAATGGTCGTTCGAGCCAGTCTTGGAACGGCATCACCCTGGTCGGTCATTCAACCAGTGGCGGAGAGGTTGCCCGCTACATCGGGCGCGACAGCATCAAGCACTTCGCCAAGGCTGTGCTGATGGGCGCGGTAATGCGGCTGGCTGCAATTGTGACGCGGAGGAAGAGAACGTGAAAAAAGAAATCCTACCCAGTGCGGCCAGCGTTCCGTCACTTCCCGAACACAAGCCCCCCACGGACAAGAAAACGCGTGTAGTGCGCTTCGAAGTATCGTCCGCGACGATGATCAAGTTCATCCTCGTCGTGGCCTGTATATGGCTGCTGATTCGGCTTTGGCCGGTCTTCTTGGTGCTCGTCGTCGCTCTCCTCATCGTCGGGACAATGAGTCCAACCGTCAGCTGGATGGAGGCACGGCGTGTCAAGCACAGCCTTGGGATCGTCATCGTTTTCATACTCTTCTTCGTCGTCGTGGCTCTCGCGATGATTCTGACCATCCCGTCGTTGTTGGTGCAGGCTTCGGCACTGATTGATCAAGAGCCTGTATTCCGTGCACAACTTTCGGATTATCTCGCCCGTTCCAACCTGACGGCGCCAATCGCAGACTGGCTGAGGAATGTCAAGTACGAGGCTATCTCGAGTGCCATCAGCGCAATGCTCTTCACCTTCTCAATGCGCATTTTCGAAATTACTGCGTATAGCTTCAGCGCCATCTTTCTCGCACTCTATATCATGATCGACCGTGACCGGCTCCGTGGCTGGCTTTTCGCGGTCGTTCCTCGCACGCACCATATCCGCCTCGCCCGTGTTATGATGAATCTGGAGACAATCGTCGGCGCTTACATCCGCGGGCAGCTGATCACGTGCCTGCTCATTGCAATCTTTTCGTTTGTTCTCCTGATGGCGTGTGGCGTGCCAAATGCGATGGCACTTGCTGTGTTTGCCGGAGTCGCGGATGTCCTGCCGTACATCGGCGCTTTCCTTTCGATAGGACCGATGGTCATTGCGGCGCTGGTGCGCGGCCCGGTCGTTGTGACCGTTGTCTTGTTGATCATGCTTGCGTACGAGGAATTCGAGAGCCGCGTGCTCGTTCCCCGCATTTATGGACGTGCGCTACGCCTTCCGCCATCCGTCATACTCTTCGCGCTCCTTGCGGGCGGGACAGTGATGGGGTTCCTCGGTGCGCTCCTCGCGCTCCCTGTTGCAGCGGCCATCATGATGCTCGTCGACGAGCTTCGTGTCGAGCTTCCGGGTAAGCAGGAACGGGTCACAGATGTGGAGCAGCGCGTTGGTGACGAACGCGCAGAGAAAGAGTATGTGCGTCGGACAGTGGGTGTGCCTGTGGAGGAAGCTGCAGCAATTGCCGCTTCGATCTCAGATGATCGGCGGAAGGAGAATAAGTCTTCGCCCGAGGCTGCGGATGTGTCAGACTCGATTGGTTAGTAGGCTACCGTGGGAGAGGGGGATTGCCCTCCGGTCCGACTGAACTTGTAGCGCGAACGACGAGAGATGGATTTGCCCCACTCTGTGGGGGCAGACAGGTGCGTCATTAACGACGATTTTAAAATCATCAACTGGAGGAGTTGCTATGAAAGGATTTGTACAAGACATCGAAGGTCTCGCCATCAAGAATGACGAGTTTCGTCGTGTGCTTTACACGGCTAGGAACTGTCAGCTCGTTGTCATGGCGTTAAAGCCCAAGGAAGAAATCGGGGCGGAAGTCCACAAGCTCGACCAGTNNGTGTTCCACTGAAGCTCTATACAATTTATGCGCCCCCGAATCATCGGGACGGTGTTGTCCACCATACCCGCACCGAAGCGGAGGCCGACAACGAGCACTTCGACGGCAAAACGACGGAATAGAAAATCGACTGCGCGCGGCGATTTCGAGCATTCAAGACTAAATCCATATTTGACGGTAACACTCAGAACACGGAGTATCTGGGAGAGGAACCGCAACGACTGCAGCAGCAATGCCGATGCCAAACAGACAGCATATCTCAACAGTCTTTCTCGGATCATGGGGTTTCTTCTCATCTGCATAGGCGCTCAGTTTGCGATCAATGGTGTGCGGGATCTGGCACTGGATGCGGACTTCTGGAAACAATAGATGTTATCAATTATTCATTCATGGTGGATGGAGAAACGCTGCAATAGTGTCAACGAATAGTTACAACATCACAATATAAAGAAGAAGTTTATATGTGAAACATTATTGTTATGCAGTCATCACACTTTGTTTGTTCCTCGCCGTTCATCGTTTTGGCGAAGCTTACCGCTTCACTCTTTATTAAGCTGTTACTAATTGCGAACATTAATTGTTTATTATTTTTCTGCATAAATATTCTCTATATTTAAAAGCCAAATAATCCAATTCTAAGGAACTATATAAGGATTATCACCATGACCATTCTTGAAGCAACCGTCGAAATCACTAAAGCCGCAATCAGTGGAAATAATTCAAGTTCACAATCACTTCTTTTAACAGACAAAGACGACAGAAAAAAACTTCTTTCTGGCATAGAGGACGTTTATAATAAGTTGAAAGAACTTGAGAGCAAAAAAGAAAAAAATTAATCCTTCTTAGCCTCGGTAACAATTTCTTTTTGTTTGCCACATTTTGTGCAGTGAACGATTTGAATGGTTTCGCTCTTTTTGTTTTTCGAGGGATTGCCTACAATTACGTAGTTATGTGTAATTTTGCATTTCTCCATATTTACTCCTTATTCAAAGTAGCCCACTACCCCCTATTCTCTTTCTTGTAAAGTTTCGATAAAATAAAGTATATTGTTGTACAATGAGGCAATTAACAGTTACGTCATTTTTATGTGCACTGATGGTTATCTCCGGCTGCAAGGATGCTCCTCGTGACAATCCGCTGGATCCAGGTTCGCCTCAGTACACAAACACAGCATCAGTGAAAGGCCGAGTTCTGCTGCTCAATCAGAACAGCGGCATCGTCTCAGCAAGCATCTCCTCATTGCAAGACAGTGTGAGTGTTTCAAGTGATGCAGATGGAAATTATTCTTTCAATAACCTGACTGTTGGTGCACAAACGCTGGTATGCACCAAAGAGAACTTCGTTCCCGACACACAACAGATTATTCTCCAGAGCCGTACAACGAAGGAAGTTCTATTTGAATTAAATGGCGCGCCATTTGTTCTGAATCAAAATATTCTCACCAGAAAAATCGATCAGTACTATCCGAGTGCGCAATATTTTGTAGATGTTACTGCATCCGTCAGTGATCCGAACGGTATCACAGATGTGGCTTCCGTTTGGTTTAGCGTCGATACGTTGCTCTTCCCAATGAACTATTCGATGTCGACCAAACAATTTCAAATCACAATTTATAAATACGATTTACCGACGAACACTATCCAATGGCTTGTCAACAAACCATTAAGAATTCGTTCGAAAGATAGCAGCAATGCCGTCAATCTCAGTACTCCGTTTTATGTGTCAAGAATCATCGAAAATACAGCGACGCCCACCTATCCAACAATCAATACAACCACCTCGCAAAAAGATACAACCGGTTCTACGCCGCTGTTCCAGTGGTCGCCGCCGGATGTGACATTCAATTATACGTACACCCTCACACTCTCATTTGTTTTGTCGGATAACGTGGTGTGGACATCTGCAAAAGTTAATTCTTATAGTTTGCAACTCCAATATCCGGCTGATAGCAGTGGATTGACTTTATCGCCCGGTAATTATATATGGACTATATCTGTCGTTGATGATTTTGGCAATTACTCGCGTTCAAAAGAAGCACCTTTTGTGGTAAAATGATTATGGAACAGACACGTCAAGATAACTTTAACGCTCTCTATGAGATTGCACGATCTATCAACTCCCTTCTGGAACCGGAAGAATTGCTCGAGCGTGTGCTGGAGATCGCCATGAAACATCTCTCTGCCGAGCGCGGGTTTATTATTCTTGCTGATCCAAATAAAGAGGACGGATATGACGTTGTGACGATGAAAAATTTTTCTTCGCAACGAACAAGCAATGAATATGCCGCTTCCTCTTCAGTGGTGACCAATGTTCTCAATACCGGTGAAGCAGTGCTGACCTTTGATGCGCCAAACGACGAGCGATTTGAATCGTCTGTGAGTATCATGGCCCAGAAAATATTGTCCATCATTTGTGTCCCGCTTCGGATAGGAGAGAGGACATTTGGCGCGGTGTATTTGGACAGCAGCACCATGCTGAAAGAATTTAACGACGAGTCATTGAAGTTTCTGACCATCTTCGGCAATCTTGCCGGTATTGCCATCGAGAATGCGAAACGTTATACCGAGCTTCGAAATCAGAATGAACGGTTGAAAAACGAATCTGATGTGACACATTTATTCGCAAACCTTATCGGTAAAAGTGACACATGGAAAAGTGCGTTGGAAATTGTACAACGCGTGTTGGACATTGACGTGGCCATCCTCATTACGGGAGAAAGTGGAACAGGGAAAGAACTTGTTGCACGCGCTATCCACGAGAATGGTTCACGTAAGGGACTTGCCTTTGTAGCTGTGAATTGCTCTGCTATTCCCGAATCGTTGATTGAAAGTGAATTGTTTGGTTTTGTTCGCGGTGCATTTACTGGTGCGAATGCGACCAAGAAAGGATTGGTCGAAGTTGCCGATGGAGGCACTCTCTTCCTGGACGAAATCTCGGACCTGCCATTTGCTCTTCAATCGAAACTTCTCCGATTGCTTCAGGAGAAAGAGTACCGTCGTATTGGAGACACGGTAAATCGATCTGCAGATATTCGCATCATTGCTGCAACCAACAAGGATCTGAAAAACGAAGTGAAGAATGGGACATTGCGCGAAGATCTCTATTTCCGTTTGAATGTCGTTGATATTCATCTCCCGCCCCTGCGCGAACGGAAAGATGATATTCCTCTCCTGGCAAAACATTTCCTCCAACGCTCAGCGCACATGTATAAACGATCCGTCGACAGCATCCATCCGGATGCTATGCTCATGCTGCTTGCAAATCCGTGGAAGGGGAACGTGCGGGAATTTCAAAATGTCATTGAGCGTGCGGTAGTTCTCTGTAAGGGGACACAGTTGACACCGGCCGATCTTGTACTCGATTTTACCCAACGAAACTCCATCCTTCCGAATTCGATGACGCTCGAAGAGATTGAACGTCAGATCATTGAAGCGACATTGGATGAGATGGATGGAAATAGAAGACGGACAGCGGAGAAGTTAGGTGTTTCCTTGCGCTGGCTTCAGTACCGTTTGAAAGAATGGAATAAAGATTAATGCCGTTCACCATTGAAGAGAAAATCAGTGAGAGCAGTTTTACCAGTGTCTATCGTGCATTTGATGCAGTGCTGCAACGACGTATCCTGTTAAAGGTGCTCCACAAGCATCATGCCACGGATAATGATCTTTATCAGCGTTTTGTGCGGGAAGCACAGGCTTGCGCTGCACTTCGCTCCGAGCATATTGTCCAGGTCTACGAATTAATCGAATACGAAGGATCACCAGCAATTGTGTTGGAATTTGTCGATGGAACTTCACTCAAGAATCAAATCGTCGAAGGGACAACTTGTTCGTTGCAATATGCAAGAAAAGTTGCACTGCATACCCTCCGCGGACTTGTGGTTGCACACGACCGGGGAATCATTCATCGTGATATCAAGCCCGGGAATATTCTTGTAGTGACAGACGGAACAATGAAGGTTACAGATTTTGGATTGGCATATCTTGCGTCTGTTCCAACAATAACAGCGCAGGGAATGGTGCTTGGAACACCTGCGTATATGTCTCCGGAGCAAATTCGCCACGAAGAGATCGACCAAAGAACAGATCTCTTTTCTCTAGGCGCAACTCTGGTCGAAGTGTTGACGGGCAACCGTCTCTTCGAAGGGACCTCGTATGCGGAGTGCGCCAAGAAGATTCTTTCTTTTAAAGTGGACATGCTTGATCATCTTGTGGAGAAATCATCTGCTGAGTTTGTGGAATTTCTAAAACTTCTCTTGGCGCCTAAGAAGCAAAACAGGTACGCTACATCAAGGGAGGCACTCTATGCGCTCGATAAAGATGAATCGAGCAAATTCATTTCTGCTTCGCGCACAGCACCAAGGAGAAAACGTCGAACAGTACTTTTGAGCGGAGCAGCAGTGCTCCTTGGAGCTTTATCGATTTTTCTGTTTACAATCAATCCTTCTTCGAATTCCCGAATTTCTGGTTCAACTCAGATGGCGGTATTGTCGGATACAACTGCAGCACGAATAACTGCGAATGGGGAGATGCAGAGAAAACTCAGCATTTCTTCTCCTGTTCAACCTGAGCCCTTGCAGCAACCACGAGTGTTCAAGCAACCGGGAATTTCAATGACAACGACCATACTGCTATCGATGGATTCCGGTGCCGTTCTCCTGACCAGTACACCGTGGGCAAAGGTATATGTCGATAATATTTTTATCGGGGAAACTCCCATCAGTAAACCTCTTACTCTTTCCGCCGGAAAACATTCTGTGATGTTCATGCACCCATCGTTTGAACCGATTCTTCAGACAATTACGGTGCTGCCGAATAAGGAACTCCATGTTGCGGGGAATTTTATTGAGAACGCCGGGTTCCTTAATTGTATTGCAACTCCCTGGGCGGAGGTGTACGTCGATGAACAATATAGAGACACAACGCCCCTGGAGAAACCAATCGTGCTGTCACCGGGGAATCACCATGTGCGATTCAAAAATGCATCATTCGTTGATGTTCGCCGCGAGGTGACAATTCATTCCAAAGATACGACTTCACTATGCATCTTTTTTGAGAAACAACGATGATACAGAAAATATTGATTGTCTTCATTCTCTTCGCTGTGTCCGCGCATGGTGCATGCGCGCAGGAGGATTCTACGCATTCAACCCTGAAGACAATTGAGACTCTCTACAATACCGGCTCATACCTCACTGCAGAAATGGAAGCCCGGCGTCTTCTTGAATATTCAACGTTGAACGATTCTGTACGTGTGGCTGTTCATAAGTACATTGCGTTTTCTTTGATCGCCCAAGGAAAATCGGAACTGGCAAAAGAACATTTCATGTCAATGCTTAATCTTGCACCCGACTACGATCTTGACCCTGTGTATACCTCTCCCAAGATTCTTGTCGTATTTAAGGAAACCCAACAACACTTCCTTTCATCAAAAAAATCTCAGAAATATACTGTCAGAGGTCCGGTGTTGGTCGAGCGCCCTGCCATCACGTATCGGACAATTATTTTTCCCGGGTGGGAACAATTACACCAAGACAGAATGACGGCAGGAACCTTTTTCCTTGGAGCCGGTATCACAACATTAGGCGCTGGAATTGCTTTTGAATTTTTACGGAGTTCTGCCCGGCGAAATTATTTATCTGAAATTCATGCATCGGAATTTGATGAGAAGTATGATATCTACAACCGATATTATAAAGCAGAAATATTTTCGTTTGTTGCATTTGCGGTCGTGTATGCAGCATCAGAAATTGATGTGTTCCAAGCCCAACGTGATCTGCCTCTCTCATTTGAATCAAACCTATCCAAGCCACGAGGAACAACTCTTACAGTTGCCATCCGTTTCTGAAGCGCAGGATATGCAGTATGGTGCATATCTTGCACAAGTAAAGAAAAGGGATTTCTCATTTCGGATAGATTTCCTAATTTTCTCTGTGGCATATGGATTGCAGCATCTTTTGTGAAAGAATCCATTTTCATCGTAGAATAACTATAAAAGGAGAGAGAGAAATGAAAAATAGATACTGGTTTTTTGCAGCAACCGTATTAACCATTGCACTGATTTTCACTCAGTCCCTTCTATCGCAAACTGCAATAGGACCATCTGTTCGAGGTCAAATCAGGTTCATCTCTCAACCACCTCAATATGGTCAAAAGGGTGTTGCTTATTCCTATCCGGCTCAAGCCATCACCGCAGACTCCACTGCCGTTATCCGTTATTTTGTTGGTATTTTCACTCCCATTGGTCTGACAATCGATTCGATATCAGGTGTTGTCAATTGGATCCCGGCAGCGAAAGGATGGTATACAATAACCCTGATAGCGAGGTCGAATAAAGGAGATATTGCCTCCCAAACTTTTATGGTGACAGTAACCGGCGGCAATGGGATTGTGCAAGGACGTGTGATAGCGGATACTTCACGTAAGGGTATTCCTAATATTATTGTCGAAGTGCTGCAAGTTTTAAGCACAGATCCTATTCCTATCAATACTATTTCTGTCAGTAATGGATTTTATTCGTACACCGCAAAAACAGATAGTAATGGATATTATCGGATTTCGCATATTGATCCCGGTACGTATAAATTACATGCGGTATCACCTACGCTTCGGTATGCAAGCCAGTGGTACGATGGACAGTCCGACCCTAAGGATGCGAATACGATCAGTATTTCTGATTCTTCTTCTGTTTCTCCCACCATTGCTAATTTTACTCTTCGCGGAGGTGTTGCGATATTGCCGCTGATTACTGTATCAGGTCTTGTAACCGATACGAATCTTCTTCCAATAAAAGTTGCAAATATCTTTTTTGTACGATCCGGATTTGCGTTGAATACTAAAGACATTGATGACGACTTTCGAGAATATTTCGAAATGAATGCTTTGAAGGAGGATTGCAGACTCGAAGGAAAATCGGAACATGTATACAACGCCAAAGTCGATTCGCTCGGCAAGTATTTGCTACATATTCCCCAGGGATCATACATTGCCTTTGCCAAAGCTCGAGGATATGCAACGGAATTCTATTTGGATCAATCTGATCTGCTATCGGCAAATCAGTTAGTACTACAACATGACAGCGCAGGAATCAGCTTTACGCTTGCGTCGCTTCCGAAAGTTGTTCCTGTTCTTGGTACAATCACAGGAAGTGTGCTCGATTCGGCACAAGGTATCGGTGTCCCTTCCCGCATAATTGCATATCGAGATCGATGGACTTCGACAGATAAATTTAACTGTTTCCGCTCTTACGTCGTTGATACTGATTCCCTTGGTGCATTTACAGTCGATTCATTATTGCCAGGATCATATTTTGTATTTGCAGTGCCGCTAGGTAATTATTCTCCTGCTTTCTATTCAACTGATACCGCAAGTACAAGATGGAAGAAAGCGGCTAAAGTGGACATTAGTGGGAACACGGTCAACGATATCGATATTTATGTGCACCAGATTCCTTCTTCCATGAACGGGTACTCCAGTATTTCTGGCGCTGTTCGTTTCTCATCGGGTTCTGCTTCAATGGCAGGAGCTCTTGTCTATGCGAATCGGAATGGATTGGTATCAGGGTATGCAATCACGAATGAGAAGGGAAATTACAGTATAGAAGGCCTGGCTCCCGGTACCTATACCGTGACGGTCGATAAACTAGGATACAATGAGACAGCATCAAATTCTGCATCTGTTTCCTACAACGGTAGTACGACAGGAAATCCTGTAAACGCCAATGTCGATCTGTCAATCAATGATGTGACAGGTGTGCCCCAAACTTCAACCCTGCAGCCAACGAAATTCATGCTCGAACAAAATTTCCCGAATCCATTCAATCCATCAACAACGATTAACTACGCATTGAATCAATCTGGCATTGTTACTTTAAAAGTGTACAATCTTCTTGGCCAAGAAGTGCGCACATTGGTCAATGGATTCCAAAATGCAGGAAGTTATCATACAACATTCAATGCGCAAGGGCTTTCCAGCGGTATCTATTTCTATCGCTTACAAAGCCAAAACATTATCCACACTCGGAAAATGATTCTCTTACAATAAATCACCATCTTTTTTATTCATCTGACATTTGAATAGGGTTGTCTCGATCTGAGACAGCCCTATTTCATTTTTTGCAGCGGGGGAGAGAACTTAACCGAACTCAACCCGACATTGATACTCCTTTCAGCGAGTTCTAGTAATTTCTACGCAAAAGACAATGAATGTACTTTTACTGTCAGAATGCAAATGATAGAAAGATTGTCCTCATATTGGGGAAATTGCACTTTATTCCGGAATTGGAACTATCCTCAATGAATAGAAATATATCTATTTATTTGTGGTTAGTCTTCTCCTTGCTGAATCGCAGATGAACAAAGTCTATGATTCTCTGTTTATAGATGTATCCGAGGACAAACAATATACTTGCAATAACAGAAACGATGATAGCGATGAGGTATTGGCTTGATTGTATCTCCGCACCGATAAAGGAAGATCCAAGCATAGCAGGGAAGCGTGCAAAAGTTATGATAATGAAGAACAGAACAGGCTTGATCGGAGTGAGTCCGGCGATATACACAAGAATGTCTTTGGGAATGCCGGGTATAAGGAATAAGAGGAATATTGTCGTTTCGAGTTTCGGGCTATTGATCAGAGCGCTGCATTTCTCAAGTTCTTTCTCTGAAACAAATTTCTTAACAAGCGGAAAACCAAATAGCTTCACACTTGCAAAAACAATGATATATCCAACTGTTATGCCCAATGTGGAATAGACTGTACCCCAGAAAGTTCCGAATATATATCCTCCGGCGATCTGCACCGGTTCTCCCGGTATGACTGCAATCACCACTTGAAGCACCTGGAAAAACATGAATACCACAGCGCTCCAGGGACCGAATGATAACACGTATTCTCTAAATTTATGGGGGTCACTGACCAACTTTGTCAGCTCTGGCCCGAAACGGATCGTTGCATATACAATCGATCCCACAAACAGAGCAGCGAGAATAATATTGACAGCAATAAAAGGTCTCGATTTTCCCATAGTATTTCTTTCACCTCATCATTGGAACCTGCCCCAATGCTATCGCAATAAAAGCAAGTACAGGAGAGACACAGATTCTCTACTGTATAATGCATCCAGCAATTGCTGAATACGCGATCATTTTTTCTCAGACTTATCGTCGACCTGCTTCACTTCTTTATCGACTTCTTCTTGTATATCGCGCGCCGCCTTTCGGAACTCTCGAATACCCTGGCCAAGTCCTTTCATTATTTCCGGAAGCTTCTTAGGACCAAAGAAGATAATGACAATCAACAAGATGAGGAATAATTCTGGGCCACCAATATTTCCAAACATGATACTTCTCCTTTATTGTAATAATAATTTTGTACAGACTACGTATGAAAATTTGAGATTTCATTAAACAATATCATTGTATATTCTCATGGGTCATCTCTAAAGAATATTTACACTCACATTACTTTACTGGAACATATGTGCTCACACCTAGTGGAAGGATCTTCATTGTTACACCTGCGATGAATATTCTAGGATCAGCCACGGTTATAAAGAATCCGGGTGAGAAGTGAGATGATGAAATTACACCAGGATACACATTTAACCGAAACCGGCAATTCCTCGATGCTGAATATACCATAGACATGAGAAGAGAGTTATTTCGATCATAGTATATTCCTGCCATTGGTCCTGATTCTATTGTATTTGAAGGGACTCCATTCTGTACCGGTAAGCTTTTTACACCCGTCGATGCCATCCCGGCACCTATAGAAATAGCATCTTCTGTGTTTCTTTTGAAGGACAGTCCGAAAATTGCAAAGTTACCAAAATGAAAGAATACGCTTGTTGATTTCGACTGTGTCAATGCATATTTCATAACAAAATTTTGACCGGCATTACGGAACGCAAGCGGGGCGAACGAAATTGCAACAGGCTGAGACCAATCGTTCAGATTTAGCTCTGAGGAAAAGAATTCTGATACTTTGTCGAAGCTAAAAAGCAGAATTCCAAGAGGTTGAAAGATGAGGAAGTCAGGGATACAATCTTCATTTGGATAGATATGATTACCGTTTTCCACCATCTCGTTGAAGAATTCGCTTGCCATAATAGTGATCGCACCCAACACATAGGGCAGAGGATAACCATTGAAATCATACCATTCAGCAATTTTACGCGAATCCATCCCACCGCCAATTCCATGGAGCATATAGTTCGGAACCCATTGGGAACGGTTCATGTCGAGACTGGTAGGGAATATTTCTTGACTCAGAAATCGATTCCAGCCAAAATCACTAATGACAGGAAGAGGAGACGTGATGCTGCGCCAGACACTTGTTGTACCGTTTTTCCATGGGATCGCATCAAAGGTGCTTGGCCGGTCGAGTTGCTGATACGTATCACAACCGCCATTAACAAAGACCGAGATGGGATTAAAAAGTGCTTCTGACCCGTAATCGTATGGACGGAAGAAATAATAATTCTTTTCTTGTCCATACAGCTTCGATGAGGAAAATAGGCAGCAAGAAAAAATAATGAAGCATGTTTCTGTTATGAAAGATGTTTGTCTATAATTCTTCTGTTGATTTTTAATGTCTGTCATTAAATAATATCTTCAAAATGCAGTGTGTAAAAGTGTTCCTGTAGTACATAATAATCAAAAAAATGCTAATCTTTAGCCGTTTTTAATTATCTGTAAACAAAATATGAAGAAGGAGAATGATCAGATTTGGAGCTTGCAGAGAGAATAAAAATCGAAAAGAGGAATATGGGGGGCGGTATGTCTTATTCTTGAGCTCCTGCAAAGACACATGACGGCTTCTTCAGTCATTGTCGGCTGGGCTGCAAGAGATACACTATCTTCGTCGATAAGGTAGATAGGCTGATCTGAATTGCTGACCGGTTGATAAACCCGATTCTCTGTTGTGCCGGAATGGGCATAGATTACGACTTGTTCATCGCTGTGAGAACTATACATTTCTGTACTCTGTCCTTCATATTCTTCGCGTATCATACTATGCGACGTGAAGATAGCGTCTACATTGATCGCATCGAGAAAGAAAGCCAATGAGATTATGAACCAAAAAATATTTGAGAGTAATTTATTTGACAATGCAAGAATTCCGAAATAATTGCTGACTCAGGATATTGAAAAATACGAAGAGATGCAAATGACGGGCAGTGTCTCAGTTGAGTGCGGTCAGGACTTACTTGCCCGCCAGTTTTTTGGAGGGCGCCCTGACCGATACCGTATCACTAACCAACTATATTAAATTGAGACACTACCCAAATGACTCTAAGCAGACAAAATAATTCTGCTCAACATCATTTCCCTAAGAGGTCACTATTCTTTGGAGAATACGTCAACGCCTTTTTTCATCTTTTCCCGTGTTGCTTCTCGGTGCAGTCCGAGGAGGCGGCGGTGTCCTAGAACTTGATATTCGTTCTGCTGCACGCTGGCGCACTTCGCTGTCATGGACTGTTGCTTGTTTCGCCGGTGCCTCTGGTGCATTTTTCCATGTATTTTGATTACGTTGCTGCCAGCCTTGAGGAGTGCTGCGCAAAATGCTGCCATCCGGAGCTGCATAGACATTATTCTCTCTTGGAGAAGGACGCGTCACGATTCGTGGTGCGGACCTTGAAACCGGTTGCGTCACAGGTTGTGGCGCTGTAGGAGTTGTCGGCCTGATTATTGGACGAGTTTCGGGTGGAGTCGGCGAAGGCGTCGCCCTCGTGACTTCCCTTGCAGGTCTTGACGGTTCAGGTTGTGCAATGGGAGGTGTTACCGGCATGATCCGCGGGTGAGCATCGGCTGGAATCGGCTGCGCCCTCGTAACTGTCCTTACAGATTTTGGTGATTCACTTGCAACCGGTCGTCTAACGCTGGACCCTCTAAGATCGTAGAGAGTTGCAGGGCGCTGCATACCGGAAGTACGTCTTACATCGTTCGACGTTCTCCCGACCGGTGCGCTCGTTACTGCCTGGCGGTACACCGGATGGTACCCTCCACGATATACCGGTCTTGTGGCGGGACGGTACACCGGATGGTTTTCTGCCGGTCCCCACCATCCTGCGTGCTCAACTCTTGATTGGTGTGCAAGCCATCCGTGTGGCTGTCCCCAACCTGCGCCGAAGGACCATCCTGCCCACGGATCGTAGTGAACATTGAATCCCCACGTCCACGGTCGTGCATAATATGAATGCCTGTACCATGGATGATAATTGTATCCCGTTCCATACACGACCGTCCTGCCATAGACGTAACATCCAGTGTAACCTGAAGTGTATCCGACATAAACGACATCGGGAGTATAGGTATACACGCGAACATAGCGGACATTGTACACAGGATAGCGCGGTGGAATTGTATAAATAACTTCAGGGACGTTGATGCAGACTTCCCATGGGCCATTGGGAGTCCCACTTTCAAACCATACTCCTTGATCGCAGTCATAATACCGCCCATTGACGCGAATGACTGCTGTCGGTGTATTCACGGCGTAATCCATTCCCGTGTTCTCAATCGGTTCAAATTGCGGATCTCCGTCGTATTCGACCTGGCTTGTTGCATCTGCGCGGTCCACTTCTGCCATTTGAGGGATCTGAGCATCGAAGACAGCTTCTTTTGCCGGCACCGTCCCGGCGACATCTGCGAGCACATCGTCGCATACTGATCCGGGAGGAATTTTTTTGAAATCATCAGGAAGCTTGTCAGATGCAATAGATGTCCACGCGCCCGCCAAGCTCTTTGCAGTGAACCACCGCCCGGAGATGAGGAGGAAGTACTTCTGCGTTTTAATCTCAAGAAACACCCTGCTTGGAGTGTTGCTCACGTAGAGGAGTCCTGTTTTTTCGATAGGCGCAAGCTGCATAGGACCGTCGGTGGCGATCAATTCAGTCGACTCTGTGCTCACGACAATCTCCGGCACTTTTCCGGTTTTCGACACAATATCGTTTGTTGTCGAATCTTCATCCGATTCTTCGTCGGATTTCGTTTGCTCGAAGAGATCGACAACAGATTGCGGGGGAGTGTCTGCTTGATTCCATTGTCCCTTGATCATCTTTGCACTGAACCAAAAATCTCCTCCGTGAAGATAGAACTTATTGTCGGAAAGATCTTGAACCAAAAAATATGGTGTATTGATAACGCGCTTCAGCGACGTTCCGTTGTTATCACTCAGAATTGGATCGCCGTCAATCCGGACGAGCACAGCGGGATGATCCATCACAATGATCTTGGGTGGAATCAATTCAAGTTCATGAGCGGTTTCCCTCTCTTTCTGTGCCGTCTCAACACTTACCAGTAGCAGGTCGAGAGAGAAAGTGAGATCAAAACGTGGTATCATCTCTTCCAATGCTGCGGCGATCTTTGCTGTGTCCGCATCTGTCCCCGAGGGGAATCTAGTCCTTCGCACTTCCATCTCCTCGATCTTCACCGTCCTTGTCGGACGGTCAGTCATGACTCTGCAATCTACCCAGATTGCTCCGAATATCGGCTCATCCTTCCCCTCTGGGATGATGGAAACTGCGGCACGGGCTTTCAGCGAATTTCCCGAGTACGATTCAATCTGAGGTTGATACATCGTGATTGTACCTTCGGAGCTCAGTACCTCGCGGGGCCAATCTTCTGCATAAATCAACGTCGTCCAGCATGTTATTAATGCAATCAATATGTATTTCATTGTGTCTCTCCTTGTTTGTCTTAGACGGCAGAGAATCGGTGGCCAACATTCTGATCTATCAGTCCGCTCATACCCTTCTTAATATAAGACGTTTTTGGGAGAAAAAGGGTGACATGAAATTGGCTTTCTTTCTCGTTTTTCAATTCTCATCCCGGCGTGTTCGTTTCGATTCATCAAATCAAAACGAGACCTTGATCGGTTGTGTAGATCGGGCTTTTATCCGCCCTCTGATGTATCGACTTCCTCAAACCGCTCAAGCCCGGTCTCTTTGTATGACGACATGAAGCAGCCGCCTGAGTTCAATCCTGATTCACTGGTCACATCAATCAGAATATAAAATCCACAAATAAAAAATCTCCTACCTCAGGACAATCTGTTTCGAGTCGATCGTATAAGCTGCAAAGTATCCTAGCGCGTCGCTGCTAATGTTTGAATTAGGGTTTTCCGGTGCCAGCGAGGTAGGACTCCGGTCGGAAGAGAGAATATCACTGAGTGTGTTGAAATAATCATAGCTTGCCTTATCAATTGAACATAATTCTATGGTAATCGTATCGCCAACATTTACGTTTCTTCCGGCACGGATTCTTTCTGTCATCTCATTGCCATTGGTCAATTTATCCGTGAAGAGGCGATACCGCCGCCCATCAATTGAATCGGCAGGAATCACTGTGCTGGAACGAGCATTGATTCGGTAATAGTTGCCCAGTTCCGGTGGATCTTTGAACGTTACGTAAATATCATACCCTGATTCCCCGCCAAACCCATGCCTTGGGAGTGCATAAAGAGAATCGATAAAAACTTTTGTGGGCATGGAAGATGTCGCAATGTATTCCTTTCCATCAGCTTTCACAGAAAGCATATAAGTCCTTCCGGAGACACCAAGCAACGTGGACGATTGATAGGTACCGCTGATCACTTCTTTCAACGTGTCGCGATTCCCAAGATTGTCTGTTATTACTACTTGTGCATGTGATACGGGAGGAGTGGCCAAGGTCGTATCAAAGTAACTCCCTGTCATACTTAAAAAAACCGAATATGGGCCGGGTTGATCTTTGATGTTGCCTTCGACTACAATACGCGGATTCGCTGTGTTCAGATCAATGGAAACAACTTGCTGACATCCATACAAAAACCAAACTGTTGAAAAGAATGTCAGTACAAATATTGTACGAAGTAATAAGTTTCTTTTCGTTTTCATAAAATTCCTGAACCGTTAAAAGTTGAAATTGTACGTCACCGACGGTATGATCGGGAAAAAGGTTGTTTGCACTGCCTGCGTTTTGTCGAGATTATTGGGATCCTGTCTAAAATTGATGGAATAGGCATTCATTCTGTCGTAAGCGTTATATAATGAGAAGTTCAAATTGGATCTCGGCCCAAGTTTCCATGTGGCGGATAAATCCAGACGATGATATGCAGGCATTCGGTATCCATTTCTCTCGGTATATAATGGAATCCATCGATTCTCTGCCTGCAGCCAGTATCCACCGCTAGGAAATGTCACCGCATTTCCGGTGTTGTACACCCATGAGGCCGAAAAATTCCATACACTATTATAGTCATAGATTACAACTACCGAAATATCATGCGTCCGGTCCTGCCGCGCGGGAAATGCTAGTCCATTATTAATCTGATCAAATTGTTCTTCTGTCTTGGATAATGTATATCCCACCCAACCGGTAACCTGACCGAACTTCTTTCTCACAAGCATTTCTGCTCCATAGCTCCATCCTCTTCCATAGAGAAGAAGCGCTTCGACATTCTGGTTCAGCAGAAAATCGGCGCCATTTTTATAGTCGATCAAGTTCTGCATGTTTTTATAATAGAGTTCAAAGGAGGCTTCAAACTGGTTATCATTAAAATTTCTAAAATATCCTACATCGTACTGATCGGCCAATTGTGGTTTGACATTGTTGCTGCTGGGAACCCACAGATCGCTCGGATTCGACGTTGTGGAATTCGATAAAAGATGAAGATACTGTGTCGTTCGTGTGTAGGAAGCTTTGATGGAACTTGTTTCGTTCAAGAGAACATTAGCAGAGATGCGCGGCTCAAGATTCGTGTATGTTTTAATGAAGTCACGTGATCGATACGTCGCGGTGTCGACAGCGGCCCCGCTTTCATCATAGGAAAAGATATGACCCGGACCCAATAAGCTGAAGAGCGAATATCTCAATCCGTAATTAAGTTTGAATCCGCTTACAATATCGAGTTCATGTGAAAAGTAGGCTGCACTTTCTAAAGCATATCTGTTTTCAATCGTCAAACTATTGGTAAAGCTGGTTGATCCTGCAGTGACCGTTCCAGGCAGGAATGTATGGTAGACAGAGTTGACGCCAAACTTTATTGTGCTTTGAGAATTTGTGAAATATTGAAAATCCATTTTAAAATTCAGGTCCCGAATGCCGGACGTAATCTGGAACTCGCTTGTCCCAGAACCTACCACGTTGCTATATCCATAATCGCTGATAATGAATGAAGTATTGGAGAAGAGGTGATCTCCAAAAATATGATTCCACCGAAGAGTCCCCGTGGTGTTTCCCCAGTTAAAGCCGAATGTACCGGGATAATTAAAATTATCTCTTCCAAAGTATCCTGAGATGAACATTCGGTCTTTCTGGCCAAGAGAGTAATTTGCTTTCGCATTAAGATCGTAGAAGTACAGACTTGCACGGTTGATCAGCGTATCCTTCGAAAGTTTCAAGAAGAGATCTGCATAGGTTCTTCTTCCGGACACGATAAAAGAGCCTTCATCCCTTACAATAGGACCTTCCAATGTAAGCCGGGACGATAGAAGACCGATGCCGCCGGTGCCGCCGAATTCTTTGTCGTTTCCATCATTGGTCCGAATATCCAGCACAGAAGAAAGTCGGCCGCCGTATTCAGCAGGAATACCGCCGGTGATTACTTTCACATCTTTGATCGCATCGGAATTAAATACGGAAAGAAATCCCAGCAGATGGGATGAATTATAAACCGGTGCTTCATCCAAGACAATGAGATTTTGGTCAATGCCGCCGCCGCGTGCATAGAATCCTGTTCCTCCTTCACCTGCCGATTGTACTCCAGGAAGCAGTTGAATCGTTTTGAGAATATCCTTTTCTCCTAATAACACGGGGATAGATTTTATTTCATCTATTTCAAGTTTTTCGGCACTTACCTCCGTTGAGGTAACGTTTGCATTCGTCCTCTCACCCGACACAACAACTTCACCAACTTTGATTGGTTCCGGTGTGAGTTCAAAGTTCACAATCTGATCCTTGTCAAGCAGAAGCGAAAATATTTTTGTCTTGAATCCGAGATACTGCACCAGTATTGTGTATGTTTCCCGGGGAAGTGTAAGAGAATAAAAACCGTACGCATTGGAAACAACTCCCACACCCGACAGTTCTTTTACGACAACTGCGGCGCCGATGAGAGCCTCGCCGGTTTCACCGTTCTTGACAATCCCGCTGATTGTTTGTTTCGTCTGTGAGAATGTAATACTGTTGAGGAGATGAAGAAGAAAAAGGATCGTAATGACCACAGCAAGAGTCTTCATATATTATTAAACCTTTTTGGACAGAATTTTGTTCCCGTCGGCAGGAGCGTAGATGTAGGGAAGAGTAACACGAAGGAATCCTTGGAATCGAAGCGCGCCTTGTATGTAAAAAGTATTTTAGAAACAGAAAAATCTTTATTTATTATTGTTCGTCAAAATTATTACTTCTCGCATAAATGCAGGTAAGTCCATTGGCCAGCGTGAACTGACGAGATTACCATCAACAACTACTTCTTTATCTTCTCAAACACCACCGCCTTTGTTTGATTGAACTCTTTTACAATCAATGTCCTCTCTTTGCCGGTTTGTGCGAAAAAATAAAAATGCAAAACACGATTAGCACGAGAATGGTCGCAGACGCTGAGTAGCGGCTTAAATTTAAGCCGCCTTGGTTTATGGGCTTGTCCAGAAAGTCACCCACGACAGCACCGAGAGGCCGGGTAAGTATGAACGCCGCCCAAAATAATATCGTGCGGGATATACTTGTTCGGTAGTATGCAACCGCGATTATTGCCAACATTGTACCAAATACTATCGCACCACCAACATACCCAATGCCCGCTGTATCGGCTGTCCAATCGCCAAGCGCAGTACCCAAGGTTTGCGAAAACATAATCGTTACCCAATAGAACATTTCTGATTTTGGCGTGTTTACAGTATCAACGGCTACTGAACCAAGAGTGCGATGCCAAAGGAATAGTGATGCCATTAACAACGTAAATAAAATTGTCGTTCCGCCTGCGTAGCCGATGCCAAGAGAACGATCCGCGAAATCTGCCAACGTCGTTCCAACAGTTGTTGTTGCAACAATTGTTGTCCAGTATAGAACAGGATGAAACTTCTTAGCGGAAATTTGAGCTATCACTGCAACGACAAATATTACGGCAAATATCCCAGTGCCGACAAGATAGCCGAGATTCATGGACATAGACACGGTGTCCCCACCCGTCTCACCCAGGGTTGTAGCGAGGATCTTCATGATCCAGAAGATCAATGTTACTTCTGGCACCTTGCTGAGAATATCTTTCTGTTCTTCGTTCATCTTTTCTTCACTTCGATTGTTCTTGCCAATGTCGAGGTAGGGTGTAAGAAATAGCTCGATGAAGACTCTTCATAAAAATGTCCTTCCGAAATAATAGTTGATGAATTGTACGTGAATCATTTCCCGAATACAAGGATAACAAATGTGTCGGGAATGATACTCGGCCGCGGATGCGGTCGTTCCGGCGTCGGTTCCGGTGCGGGACCAAACTGAGCTGTTGCAAGAAATATGTTGTGAGTTTTTGCATCGATTGCCATTGTTCGAGCGCCGCGCTGCGTTGGAATAGTCTCGATGACGCTGAATTTATCTGTGGAATCCTCGTGAATGATAGTGAGTGTGCCTTCACCGTTGGAACTAAATGCAAGTTGAGTTTCAGGATCAAATCCTGCACCGTCCGTTCCTTCGTCAATGAGCATGGAAGAGACAACTTGTCCATTATCTGCATTTAAGACAATCATCTTTTTATTTTCGCATGCAGAAAATAATCGGCGATGCTGTTGATCCAGTGCAATGCCTGTAGGATTTTCGCCCGGAGCTAAAGGCCATCGTGATTTAACTTCAAGCTTACGTGAATCAAGAGCAAGGATTTCGCTTTTATCGTCTAAATTGACGTAGATCATTCCGTTGCCGTCTGCAACTGCGAATTCTGGATGTCCGCCCAGCGCAATCGTTCCTGCGATACTGCCGGTCTTTGCATCGATGGCTGAAGCTGACGAACTGCCCCGATTGAATGCAAACACCCTGTGTGTTGCTGGATCGTATAAAATCGCATCGGGATTTTTTTCGACCTTTACGGAACCAATCGACTGTAAAGTTTTGAGATCGAAGATAGTGACAGATGAATCTCGCCCATTACTGGTAAATCCGCGTCCGAGTTCGGAAGCGATGGCAATTCCATGCACACCGTTCGTGTTTGGAATATCTCCGATGACCTTTCCTGAATCAACATCCACCACGGCCACATGTGTTGCTCGTGTAATATATAACCTTCGCGTGTCGCTGTCAACATTCAGACAATCCCATCCTCCGGTTCCACCAAGCTCTATTTTTTTGATGAGATGATAACCGCTGGTACCGGAACCCTGATCGGATTTCGTTTGCGCTTTCACCATTTCAGAAAATCCATAAATGCATAGTGCTATGAAAAGAACAGGCAGCATAAACCACCGTGTTAATGATTGCATGATTATTACTCCTTATGATGTAATGTTAAAGTAAAAGAGAGAACTTTATTGAAAGTAAAATTATGGTTTCATACTTCAAGTTGACAATATTATCCAATACGATGATCTTTAAACGTTTTGCATTAAGATAAGTTTCATCGGATGAGCAATCCGTCATTTATTCATTATTCTTCAATAAAAGAGTATACCTTCACAATCCATTGTCGTACTGTAGCGATTTATCCTTCGCTTTCTTTGCAGGTGCGCCGAAGTGATATGTAATGCCAATATAGATAATTTGAGTGTCACGATTAGTAATCGTGTTCTCGAGAAGGAGTGGAGTGTTGAGGTTTATTTCTCTTTTGAGTGTCTTTAATATGTCCGATACTGTCAAGACGAATGAGAATTTATCTTCCAAGAAATCCTGCCTTACTCCAAGGTTCATTACAAAGCTTGGTTTGAATTCTCCCTGTGGTGTTAGTCGCAAGGAACGATAATTCGTATTCAATTGAAACATTGTAGCTGTCGCAAGATTCAGGTTGCAGTTGAGATTGCCGCTCCATGAAATGGCTGATTTGGTTCCGCTGAAACCGAGATTGGTAGCATCGATCTGTTCATAAAATACATTCGCACCAAGGTTCGCAGAGAAGGTATTCCCAATATTTCCTGAAAAAATGAACTCAAATCCGGTTGACTGATCTGAAGCAAGGTTTTCCTCAGTTGTCAATAACGTTGTATCATTGAGGATCGATGTCACACGTGTAAACCCATTATATTTGTTGCGATAAAAAACACTCGGAACAATGGTAATATTATCGTTTTGCCATTGCAAACCGAATTCCACTGAATGAATAAACTCCGGCAAAAGTCGTGGATTCCCTGCACGGAGATTGTGAGGATCTTGATATTCAGGAAATGGATTCAGATCGTCTCCTTCCGGCCGATTAGCACGGCGGCTGTAATTCAATTGCAATTCGAGAAGGGAATTGATTTTGTAGGACAGGTGCAGCGTGGGATAGAGTTCGAAGTAATTATTGGTGATGAGGGAATCACTCGATATCAAGTTTGCATTGATGAATGACTGTTCCGTTCTCAAACCTCCTAAAAAGGTAAGAGATCCTATGGAGTTCTCATACGTTGCATAGAGTGCATGAATCGTTTCATCATAGGTAAAGTGTGTTGTTTTTGTAAGATCGGTAACAAGTTGCTGTTGAATCGGATCGATGTATGTTCCCAAATAGTTCATATCTCTCTTGTTAAAATCGCCGGCATAACCTGCTTCGAATGTCGAATGCTCGCTGAGCTTGTCGCTGTAATCGAGGGTGACTTGTTTTTGGTTATCATTTTGATAGATGCGCATATTATCATAGGTTGATAACGTCGATGGAAACCGATATACATCGGTGTAGTGATTGTCTTCCTGTTCGGGCTGCTGAGAAATATTGAATTCAGCTCTTAGTTTTTGATTTTCACCGTCAAAATCGTGCTGAAAGTACACATTTCCTCCCGCTTCATTTTCATATTCCGGATCGTATCGGAGGCGGTCATAGGTTTGCGTTGGGAGGCCATTTGCATCCATAGTCGCCTCTGTTAATGCCCCGGTTCGTGTGAAACCACGATGACGGTAATGACCGGAAAGACCGAAGTCATCTATTGCATCAAGATGATAATCCAACCCGAGCGAAACAATATGCGAGAGTGGGCGCGCATACGTATTGCCGTCTTCGTTGTGATAACCGGATAAATGTAGGGTAGAATCGAATTGTGTTTGCCTGTCTGTGGTGAAACTGTTGCGTTCATCCTGACGAATGCTATAGCTTCCATAGATATTGTATGTGCCGGGATTATAGTTGAGGCTAATGTTTGCATTATAGCGTTTGTGATTGCCGACGTTTGCGCTCGCTGTGCCGTTCAATCCGGTGCCAACGTCCTTTTTCATCACAATGTTGATGATACCCGATGTGCCGTCCGGTTTGTATTTTGCGGAAGGATTGGTGATGACTTCAATTCTTTCAATGGAGTTGGCAGGCATTTGCTGCAATACTTCTGCACGGTTTTTTCCCATGAGAGGTGAAGGTTTACCATTGAGGAGAATGAGAACATTCTCTGATCCTCGTAAGCTCACAGTACCGTCAATATCGACTTGAACGGATGGAATGTTTTGCAGTAAATCACTTGCCGATCCGGTCTTGCTCAAAATATCTTGCTGAACATTGTAGACCTTTCGGTCAATCGAGTTGACGAATGTCATCCGTTGTGAAGTTACTGTAACGTCTCCAACACTCAACGCGGCTTCTTTCAAATAAGTTTTACTGAAATCAATTTCAGGATGTTCTGGATCGATTTTGAAATTGGCGGATTGCTTTTCCTCATATCCCACCAAGTTGTATTTGATGAAGTATGTGCCGACATGAATATTCTCAATTTCAAACTTGCCCTTACTATCAGTTACGGCTCCTGTGACGAGCGTGCTGTCCGATTGATAAAATACGACAACATTGACGAATTCCAGCGGCTTCTTCGTCGATTCAATCAATACCGTTCCGATTATGCTTCCCGCGTTATGGTTTTGTGCAACAAGGTTTAATGAAATCAAAATAAGGGCCGAAAAAAGAGTGTAACATATTTTCATGTGATTCTATCTCCAGAATCAATCATTTGCATAGTAAACGCAGGCTGCATCTTGATGCAGCCAACCTTCATCAAAATAACAAAACAAGATGAAACCGAGATGAAAATAAAGCGAAAAATAATGTACTATTATGCCATTGGGGCGCTTGAATGTGAAGATTGCAGGGGAAGCTCCACAATAAATTTACTGCCTGCACCAAACGTGCTTTCGACCATGATCTGCCCGTTATGCAGACGGACGACTTGTTCAGCAATCGCAAGTCCCAAGCCAGATCCATTCTCCCGCGCTCGTTCGGTATCCGCGCGATAGAATCGCTTGAAGATGTGCGGCAGATCGTTGGGGGATATGCCGGGACCGGAATCTTTCACGATGATGCGGACCGTATCGTTGGATGGAGTCGTCACGGAAAGATAAATGGTTCCACCAGCCGGAGAGTAATGGAGAGCATTATCGAGCAGATTGAGAACGACTCCCTTAAGCCGGTCGCGATCGGCGGGAAGCTCGACTGCCTCATANNCTTCGACTGCCTCGTCGATGTGTAATTCCAATGCGACCTTGAATTGCGTAGCCGCTTGTTTCATGTTCTGGACGCATTCGACGAGCAATTCATCGAGCCGAACTGGTCGTGTTTTCAGTGAGAAGCCGGGTGATTCAAGGCGAGTCAAAAGCAGCAGGCCATCGGTCAGGCGCGAGAGTCGTTCCAATTCTTCCAGCGCAATGTGCAGACTCTTTTCCGCTGCGGGCTTGCCGGCGTTGCGTTCCGCAAATTCCAATTCGCTGCGGATGATGGTCAGCGGTGTTCGAATCTCGTGCGATGCATCCGCTACAAATTGGCGCTGTGTGCGGAATGCTGCGTCGATGCGCTCCATCATTTCATTCAATGTCTCGGCTAATTCACGTATCTCATCTTTCGTATGAGGAACAGGTAAACGGCTGTCGAGTTTGGCGGCAGTGATCGAGCGTGTTGTATGTACCATTGATGTGATCGGTTTAAATGCAATGCGTGTTATCAAGAATGCTGCAAGCGCGGTTAATAGCAAAGCCACCGGTGCAACGATACAGAAAAGAAATAGAAGACGTTCGAGATTTGTTTCCATCTCGGTCATTGGAGCTACAAGTTGAAGATCATACACGACGCTATGACGTACATCGACGGGAACCCACATGGAACGATATGTGTGTTCATTCATCGTTACATATTCGCGACGGGGAGGAAGATGCTCCTTGAGCGGCCATGGAGGGATGGAAAGTCCGATGAGTGATGAATCCCCTAGAACAAATGTTGTGTTTTTGTCGACCAAGCGAAAGCGGATTTCCTTAAGTCCTTCGGTCTGGATTCTCGACAGTTTCTCAACGAGCAATATTTTTCCGCTCTCTTCTTTTTCCTCGATGCTCTCCTGCAATTTGTTTGCATGATTGTCCAGACGCGCATCAAGCTTTGCAAGTTCTGACGTTTGGGTGCTGTGATAGATCACGAATGCAAACCCCGCGAGCGTTATTCCAAACACGATGGTATAGGCGAGGATTATTTTACCTGTAATTGTCAATGTTTTATCTCATTCATGATCGGCAAATCTATAACCGGCGCCGCGCACCGTTTGGATGAGCGAGGTCGTAAATCCATTGTCGATCTTTTGCCGCAGGAACCGGACGAACGACTCAATCACATTGCTGCGCGGTTCAAAATTCATATCCCACAAATGTTCGGAGATGGTTTCACGTGTGAGCACTTTGCCCGGGTGCATCATAAACAGTTCGAGCAAAGAAAATTCTTTTGAAGAAAGAACAATCTCCTGCTCATTGCGGAATGCGCGGTGAGTGGCAAGGTCTAAGCGCAGACCGAAATGCTCGATTGTCGTAGATCGAACTTCTGTTCGCCTGCGTGCAAGCGCTCGAATTCGCGCCAGCAATTCACCGATATGGAAAGGTTTGGGAAGATAATCATCCGCACCGCTGTCTAATCCGCGAATTTTATCTTCCACATCATCCAAAGCGGTAAGCATAAGAATTGGTGTTAACACGCGTGCTTTCCGAAGGTTTCGGCACGTTGCCCAACCATCCTGATGGGGCAGCATAATATCTAACAGAATAACGTCGTATTCATTTATATACGCAAGTTCTTCACCCTTTTTGCCGTCGGCGGCAATATCCACTGCAAAGCTCTCGGCCCGCAAATGTTTTGCAATGGAGCCTGAAAGCTTGGGATCGTCTTCAATAAGGAGGATTCGCATAGTTTGTTTTGATTAAGGGTACGAAAAAAAGATGAAAAGAAGATGAAAACTTTCAGGAAGGTTGACCTGATTGGAAAAGAATGCGCCGTCTTCTCAGGTAAGTGACTAGGCTTGTGCCTATAGCGCTGCGTTGCAAAAAACACTCTGTTTGAAATTCAATCTTCCTGGAGTTATAAAAGAAAACGCCCCGACGAGCCGGCGTTCTTTTTGCGTATACTGCGGACTTGCTGCTTGCTAGAGCTTGAGGTTGCAGGTTTATGTCGGGGTCATGAAAAAAAAGAGGCCGAAACTTTTCAGAATCGGCCTTTCGTGTCGCGAGAGCGCGTAATGCACATCATAGAAAGATTGACACTGTTTTTAGGAGAATTGCCTTGCATTCCCATGTTGGAATATTTGAGGTGAGTTTGAGACTATCCTTGACTCTTCACCCTCCTTTTGCATAATTTGAATTATTGCAGTTTTCGTCCAGTCTATTTTTAAATATTGGGCTCCCAAAAGAGTTAATCCCTTTTTCATCCTTTTAGGCGATTCCCGATTAAATAAATCATTAGTATCCTTTCTATAGGTTCACAGAGAAGAGAGTGAAAATTATTTCGTCCTCGAAGGGGGATGGAATATTTGTTTTCATGTATGAACGTTGAATTATTGGGACTTTAAGGAAGATACGCCGTGAACTGGAATCATCTGGAAGGATAATGGAAACAACGAAGAGGGAAAACTTCAAGAGAAATACAGGATTGCCAAAGAGGAAGCAAAACATGAAGTTGATGAGTGTGCCTTCCACGCCTCGACAACAATGGGGTTGCGCAATGGTTCGCCACTGCGGTGAAAACTGAACCAAGAAAGAAAGGATACCTGTTATGTCGTACGTACTTTACGTCGTTGGATTTGTGATCGTAATCATTGGATTAATTTACGGTGCCGTCTTGTTGTATGTACCCACACCGTGGATTGTAGTGGGTTCAGTCGTACTACTGGGCATTGCGATTTTGACGGGTGTCAAGGCTACACGTCAAAAAGATCCGAGTAAGTAATCGTCTGAACAGATCATGCTATCGCGCTTGGCCAAGCCTAGACATCAAGGTAGTGTCTGCGCCCGACCGAGTTGTGTACTTTCTTCGTGGTATAAACTGAGTTTTAATTCGTTAGGAGAGAATACGATTGATGAAGGATTGTCGGAGCTATTGGCATAATGTCTGTTGTTCTTTGAGCATGCCCTGTGTGCGCACTCTGACCGTAGGAGGAACATATTCCCGATACATTTTTGATAGAACATAAGATCAAAACATATTTCCGCCGCGCCATCAAGATTGTTTTATGGATATTCGCCGGCGTACTTGGTTTGATCATCCTCGCCGTGGTGGCGCTGCAAATCCCCGGGGTGCAGCGCACCATTGCGCAAAAGGCATTGTCATCGATATCGGACAAGACACATACCCGCATCGAGGTTGGTTCGGTCAACATAGCTTTCACGAACTCGGTCGTTCTGCATAATATATTCGTTGAAAACCGCCAGCGGGACACTCTGTTGTTTATTCAGAAGCTGGCAGCGAACGTGAACCTGCTTAGACTTTTCTCGCACGACATCAAGTTGAATAACGTCCGTGTTGACTCGCTCACTGCCCACATCACCCGCACTTTACCAGACAGCAGCTTCAATTTTGATTTTATCCTTAAGGCACTCAGCCCCGATTCAACTACTGCTGATATTCATCCCGATTCATCTGCAGGGCCAGGTTGGAAAATAAGGTTGGGCGGAGTGAGTCTCAACGGCATTCATGTTACATACGATGACGAGGTGAGCGGATTGAATCTGCGCCTCCAGCTCGGTACCATGGAAGCCTCGATCAACAAGTTTGATCTCGATAAGAAGCAGTTCCACGTCGACAAATTATCTCTTGCGAATGCTACAGCGAATGTCATTCAAACAAAAGAATCGCCGCCTGATGAATCAAAATCTGCAGACGTCGACTTCGGGGTCGGAGCGGTCTCGCTGGCAAAGATTCACCTCAATTATGAAAACATCGTAACGAGAGAACGCTACAGCGTTGATCTTGGAACGTCGACTCTCCTTGCAGAGAAGATCGATCTACCATCGCACCATATAGCGCTCAAGAAATTTCTGCTCGAAAACACGAACATTGTTGTCGTACAGCCGAAAAAGAATGAGAACAAAACAGAAAAGTCTGATGCCACTGTTTTGCCATGGGTCATCAGCCTTGATCGCCTGATTCTCAGCGGCAACAGCGCCCAATATGATGTTCAAGGTGCGACCAAAACGAAAGGTTTGGATCCGAATCATCTCCGGCTTGATGCCCTGACAATGCAAGCAGAGAACATATACTTCAGTGAAAACCGCATGATGGCAGACATCAGTCATACTTCTTTTCGGGAACATTCAGGCCTTGAGGTGCGTGAACTATCGGGCGGATTCATGCTTGACTCTGTGCATGCGCAGCTCAAAGACTTCACAGTGGAAACTGCGGCCAGCCGCATTCAACAGAATATTTTTCTCAGCTATTCTTCCCTTTCTGCGCTCAAAAACCTCCCGGGTACTGTGAACGTGAAGGCGACAATCGGTGAGTCTCACCTCGCCATTTCGGATTTGCTTTTTTTCCAGCCTTCTCTTCCGATAAAGAACACACCAGGCGCGTCGATAAGATTCTCTTCCCAACTCTCAGGACTTGTACAGGACTTGCGAGTGGAGGAGTTCCGGGCTGCGGCGGGCGATTCCACCACAATTGATCTCACCGGTTCAATCCGCGGATTACCGGAAGCAGAGACGGCGAACTATGATGTGAACCTTCGTCTACTCTCTTCCGGTCGGAATGACATTCAGGCGCTTGTTGCGGATACATTGCTGCCCAAGAATATCGTTTTGCCTGCTTCCATAAGAATGAGCGGAAACTTCAAAGGAACAGTGAAAGATTTCTCCGCTTCAACTGCTATCACGACCAGCATCGGAAGCTTGAAGGGAAATGTGGCATTGAACTCCGGTAAAGGGTCCGGCTCAAAAGCCAGTCGATGGAAGACTGATGTCATCGTCGATGAGTTTAATGTCGGTTCGCTTCTTAACGATCCGGAAATATTCGGTCCGGTTTCGTTGAAGGCATCCGCTGCCGGAACGGGATTTAACAAAGATGACATCGAAGCGCAGTTGAATGTACAAGTGGACAAGGCGGTTGTGAACGGGTATCCCTACAGGCGACTCTCGATTGATGGAACAGCTAGCCCGAAAATGTTCGAAGGGAAGGTCGAGATCCAGGATTCCAGCATCGCCTTTACATTCAACGGCACCGTCAACACGGGCGAAGAGAATCCGACTTACAAATTTACACTTTACCTGAAAGGCGCCGACCTTCGCCGGCTCAACTTCACCCCAGATGACATTCGGGTAGCTGGCGTCATAACATCCGATCTTACAGGGCGGGACTTAAACGATATCAATGGCAACATCGATGTGCGTAATGTCGTGATTATCAAAAACCGCAAACGCTATGTCATAGACTCTCTTGTCTGTGCATTGGTAAACAAAGAAAAGCAAACCCATATCAGTCTTGAATCCACAATTTTCGCAGGCCAATTCGACGGCACAATAGCTCCTGGTGATTTGCCGGAAGTATTGAAAGAACATTTTGATCATTATTTCACACTGCAGGGAACGCAGCGTAAGAGGAATCTTAAAGCCCAGGCTTTTACGTTTCACATATCCATCCGCGATCCGTCCACTCTCACGGAGGTATTCTTTCCGGAACTCCACCGATTGTCCGCAGGAACCATTGAGGGCAATTACAAGAGCGACAAAAAGAACCTGAATATAAATATTGACATCCCAAGGGTTGACTATAACAATTTTAAGATCGATAGCCTTACTGTCAGGGTCACATCTGATGTTGATTTGCTGCAGGCAACATTGAAGGTGGGATCAATAGATGATTCGACGCTGCGGGTAACGAATCTTCAGCTTGCCGGAAAGGCTGGGCACGATAGCATTGATGTTGTATTGCAGAGTACCCGCAGTGACGGTTCAACAAAAATGTTTTTTGCCGGAGTATTCAATAGTGTTCCAGATGGATACAAACTGCGATTCAACAAGGATGGAATTGTGTTTCAAAACCTTCCGTGGAACATTCCTCCTGACAATTACCTGCTCTTTGGCAAGAACAAGTTTATTGCACATAATGTCGTGTTGCGAGGCGCGGGGCAATCCCTCTCTCTCCATAGCACTGACGAGAAGAACCAGCGCTCGCCGCTGAGGATCGAATTCATCGATTTTGATCTCGCCATATTATCTCAAGTAGTTGAGCGTGATAGCGGCCTGCTCGGTGGAATTCTCAATGGGAATTTTGTTTTGCAGAATCTGGAAAAACAGATGGCATTTACGTCTGACCTCACAATCAAAGACTTCAGCTTCGGTCAAAAGCTCATCGGTGATGTTGCGCTGCGTGCAAATAATCAAACAGAAAATGTCTACGAAGTAAACTTGAACATTGCCGGCAATGGGAACCAGATTGCTATGCGGGGAAAATACCGGAGTGAAGCGGGCGCGAGCGATCTAGACTTTACATGTGATTTCACGAAAGTAAATCTTGCCAGCATTGAGCCTTTTACTTTCGGCAAAGTACAGCGTCTTTCAGGAACAATGACCGGCGGATTACATGTGATGGGTACGTTGAAGAAACCTTCCATGAGCGGGGAGTTGAATTTCACCAATACTGCATTCAACCCGACATTCCTGGATACATACCTGCATCTCAACAATGGCAAAATAGAGATTGACGCTCAAGGAGTCGAATTCAGGTCCTTTAATCTTGTCGATACTCTCGGCAACAAAGCTTCATTGAGTGGTCATTTGTTTACCGAAGACTTCCATAGCTACAGTTATGATTTGCGAGTGCACACTGACAAGTTTCTTGTTTTGAACAAGCCCGCAAGTCGCGACGCTCTCTACTATGGCACCGTAATCCTCGATAGTGATATTTCCGTAAAAGGATATCAGAGCAGACCAATAGTCACTATGCAGGCAGAGCTGGACAAGGGGACCAATCTCGCATTAGTCCTGCCGGAATCAGAGCTCGCTGTGGAGGAGCGCCGTGGAATTGTAAGATTCGTCGACGTCAAAACTCCTCAAAATTCTATTATGTCTCGACGGAGCCTCCTACCAGACAGAGACACTATGGAAGCGAAGCTTTCATCCATGGATCTCACATCAAATATCTTGGTGAACAAGGATTCCAAACTTCGGATATTGATCGACCCGATTGCGGGCGATTCTCTGGTGATCCAGGGAGACGCGACATTGAGCTTCACCATTGACCCGAGCGGAAAACTCACTCTCACAGGGCGTTACGAAATACTCGGAGGGTCGTACCAACTTTCGTTTGAGAACTTTATCAAGAGAGAATTCGCCATCGCAAAAGGAAGCAGCCTCACGTGGTCTGGATTGCCCTATGAAGCTGACGTCGATATCACTGCGATTTACACGGTGAAAGCCGCGGTGCTGGATTTGATTCAGGATCAGCTTGTCGGCATAAGTCAGGAAGAACGTAACAAATATAAGCAGGAGCTTCCCATCCAGGTCTACCTCATGATGAAGGGAAAACTCCTGAAGCCGGATATTCACTTCAAACTCGATCTTCCTCCGGACAAAAGGGGCGTGTTGAGTGGAACTGTTTACGCGAAACTTAATGAGTTGAATGGCCAGGAATCCGAACTCAATAGGCAAGTATTTGCTCTTCTGGTCCTGGGCAAGTTCATCCAGGAAAACCCGCTTGCCTCTGCAGGTGGAAACGGGGGACTTTCCGATTTTGCCCGTTCAAGTGCCAGTCAAATTCTCTCCGTGCAGCTGAACCGTTTGTCTGAACAATACCTTGCAGGCGCGAACCTCAATGTGGGTTTGGACTCATATCAAGATTACTCTACCGGTAATGCCCAAGGACGGACCCAATTGAAGCTGGCTCTTTCGAAACAAGTCTTCGATGAACGTGTGACCGTTCAGGTGGGGGGGGATGTGGACCTTGAGGGACGGCGAAGTCAGCAGAATTCGCTCAACAATTTTGCGGGGGATCTCAAAGTGTTGTACAAACTCACCGAGGATGGTCGCTGGCAGTTGCAGGTCTTCAGACAAAACTCATACGAGGGCGCCATTGACGGAGATATCACCAAGACGGGTGTTGGCGTCGTGTTCACGATCGATTACGACAAACTCTTCGGCATTACACTGAAGCCGGTTCCTGATAAAGAAAAGAAATAAATGCGAACAGGATTCTCCCTTACTAATTCTCTCGTGCTTGTTGCGGTCGCCGGTATGCTTGCGGTTTTCGCCCTGGGCTGCAGCAACACGGCGTATCTCGCTCAAGGCGAGAAGCTGTATACTGGTGCAAACGTGAATATCGAAGAGAAGAAGGATATCCCGGACAAAGGCGATCTGGAAAATCAATTGGACCTGCTTGCTAAGCCGCCGCCGAATGGAAAACTCCTCGGACTTTTCCGCCTTAAGTTATGGTTGTACAACATCGGGATCTTCAAGGAGAGTCTCGGTGAACCTCCGGTATTGCTGCACTCTGTTGTGCCCGATCGGGTTGCCGCAAGAATGCGCACGCTGTTAGAAGGCAAAGGATACTTCCAGCCGGATGTACGCTACACGGTACGTGAAAAGGAAAGCACCGCAGACATTCAATACAACATTGCAGTCCAGTCACCATACAGAAACAATGGTATTACTGTGAAGGGCGGCAACACGACGCTGGTTGAGGCTATTCGTTCCACGATGGGAGAAACATTGCTCGCCGCGGGAGCCCAATACGATATCGTGAAACTCAAACAGGAACGGGAACGCATTGACGCCGCGCTCAAAGAGAAAGGCTACTTCTATTTTTCTCCCGACTTCATTGTGTTTCAAGCGGATAGTACCGCCGGGATAAAGACGGTCGATCTTTCTCTTCAAGTCAAAAGAGATATACCCGTCGAGGCAACCCGTGTCTACACGATAGGCAACATCACCATCTACTCCGGTTATTCGCTGAATCGTGACAGTGTCACGATGCCTGTCGGTGATTCTGTGAGCGTTGATGGTTGCTATTACATAGACCTTGACAAGAAGTTTCAANNAACCTGACGTAATTGTTCGTTCGATTTTCTTTAGAAAAGGCGCTGTATACAGCAGGAAGAATCACGATCTCACATTGAACAGGCTCATGAATCTCGGTGTGTTCAAGTTCGTGAACATACGGTTTGTCGAGGCTGATTCGGCAGGCATCCCGCGTTTGGAACCTCATATTTATCTGACGCCGCTGTCGATGAAAAACATTCGCTTTGAGTTGCAAGGCGTTTCCCAATCCAACAATCTTGTGGGTCCGGTGTTTAATTCCAGCTTCCGGAACAGGAATTTGTTCGGTGGGGCTGAACTCTTTACGCTGAGTTTTGAAGCNNCCTATTGGCGGGGGACAATCGGGAGGGAATTCGTATGAGATCGGTACGCGTGGAGAGTTAGAGTTGCCGAAGTTCGTTACTCCGTTCAGACTCGAAAACGTATCGAGCCTCTTTGTGCCAAAGACACGCATTGTGCTTGGATTGAGTTTGCTGAATCGATTGCAATACTATCAGCTCTTCTCGGTGGATGCATCATTTGGATACAACTGGAAGGANNACGTTTGCGCATCTGACAAATACAACGCAGAAATTCGACGATTTGTTGAGCACCAATCCATTTTTGAAAAAGAGTTTTGAGGAACAGTTTATCATCGGACAGAATTATTCCTTCACGTACAACGACCAGCTTGAGAAGGATCATAAGAACCACCTGTACTTCAAAGGAAACATAGACCTTTCGGGGAACCTGTTGCAGCTTGTGCAAGCACTGTTTATCAAGCACAAAGCGACACCCGATACTCCCTATGAAATCTTCGGGACGACATATTCAGAGTACTACAAATTTGATATCGACTTGCGGCATTACTACAATACTATTGATCAAACAGCGTCACTTGCGAGCAGGTTGATCTTAGGAATAGGCGTCCCATATGGCAACTCCGCAACGATGCCCTACGTGAAGCAGTTTTATATCGGGGGAAGCAATAGCGTGCGCGCCTTCACTGCTGGCGGTCTTGGCCCCGGTTCGTACAAAATTCCTGATAGCATTGCTGCAAAATCCTTCATTGACCAGGCCGGTGATATTAAGCTTGAAGCGAATACCGAGTATCGGTTTCCCATTATCAGTATCGTCAGAGGCGCACTGTTCGTCGATGCAGGTAATATCTGGCTGCTGCGGGAAGACCCGG
>PLMS01000131.1 GCA_003142575.1 Ignavibacteriota bacterium | reverse complement strand
ATATTTTATTACGCGCGTACGCATTGGTTTGCTTTCTCTTCGGTTTGCACGTCCCCAAAATATAGCACGCCATATAAGCGTTGTGGTGGCGGCGAGAAATGAAGAGAAAGACATAGAAAAATGTCTTCTATCACTTCTCAAGCAAACCTATCCCACCAACCGCTACGAGATTATTATTGTGGATGATGGATCTACGGACAAGACTGCTTCCATCGTCAAATCCTTCTCGGAACGTTTTGCCAACATTCACCTTCTCTCATTGATGTTTGATTCTGAACATAAAATCGGCCGTAAGCCAATCGCTCTTGCAAAAGGCATTGCTCAGGCAAGCGGAGAAATCATTCTGACTACAGACGCCGATTGTATAGTTCCGCCACAGTGGATTGAAATAATGGTTAATCACTTTGAAGAAGGCGTTGTGTTTGTTGCGGGACCCGTTGCAGAACGAGATTCCAATACTTTTTTTGCAAAGATGGAACAATTGGAATTTCTTGGACTCATCACAACAGCAGCTGGATTGATCGGTTCGGGACGCCCCATTATATGCAACGGTGCAAATCTTGCCTATCGGAAGGATGCATTTATTGCAATTGATGGTTTTAATACGGAGAGCAGTTCTAATGATGACGAATCCTTGATGAATAAAATAGTACATAGGAAAATCGGCAAAGTTGTATTTGCTCCAGAAGCAGATGGAGTTGTAACAACAAACTCATCCAACACAATTTCAACATTCTTTCGTCAGCGTATTCGATGGGCAAACAAACGAGGTCACTACGAAGACAAGTCAATTTTATTCACGCTCGTTGGACTGTATATATTTTTTGCAAGCATGCTTCTCACCATGGTATTGCTTTTCCGTGAGCCGCAGCTCATCCAACTGTTTACAGTAGCATTCGGCGGTAAAATTTTGGTGGATTATTTCACGCTTCGCTCCGGAGCACGGTTATTCCGACAGCGCATTCCCATATTCCACTTTCTGATTGCAGAGTTTTTGCAGGTTCCGTATATTGTCATTGCTGCTGCTATTGGGCAAATCGCTTCGATGCAGTGGAAGGGACGGACCATTCGACGATGAGATGCGATGCGCGAATCTTGCAGTTGCTTTTCCCTTCGGTTCTCTTCACGACAACCGCAGCAGGGATTCATCTCACGTTTGATGATGGACCACATCCGACAGCAACACCGGCCGTTTTGAATATTCTCAGAGAACGGAATATTCAGGCAACATTCTTTTTCCTTGGGCAGAATGTGCAGCAATACCCTGATATTGCCAGACAGGTTGCTACAGAAGGACATGATATCGGGAATCATTCTTATTCCCACACGAATCTATTGTTTAAGGACGAAGCATTTATACAAAAAGAAATAATTCAGACAGAGGAGATTTTGGAATCGAATTTAGGTAAACGGACACGATATTTCCGCCCTCCTTATGGCTACTTTAATTTAACAATTCTGAATGTGCTCAAAGAGATTGGATCGACCTGTGTTCTTTGGAATATAGACAGCAAGGACTACAGATCGAAGAGACAATCTGATATGGAACGCCGCGTTGTACCCCACACATCGAATGGTTCCATTTTCCTTTTTCACGACAATAAAGACACCGCTCAAAAACTTCACACGTATCTTCCCTTTATCCTTGATATATTACTAGGGAAGAATTTTATTTTTAAACCGTTACAATCATGACTTTCGAAACATTTCTTTTCGTTGTTACGACTCTTTATCTTTTTCAAGCAGGATTATTCCTCTTTGGTCTTAGGCGTAATCGAGATCATATATTGGATTCATCAGAACTTTTTGTCTCAGTTATCATAGCCGCTCGAAATGAAGAGACCAACCTTCCGCATTGTCTTGAATCTGCAGCAAACCAGACCTATCCGACATCTCGATACGAAATTATTGTAGTCAATGACGGATCAACTGACAGGACAGAAGCTGTGTGCCAGAACTTCATTCAGCGTTATCCACATATTAAATTGATTCGTGTTCAAGAAGATGCATATCTGCGAGGCAAGGCAAATGCGTTATCCCAAGGTATCGATGCGGCCAAGGGGGAAATAATTCTTCTCACCGATGCTGATTGCACCGTGCTTCCGACATGGGTAGAGCAAACTGCGAAAAGATACAGCAATGAGGTCGGCTTAATCGGCGGATTCACACTTCAAAAAGCCACGACACCCTTTGAAGGAATGCAATCTCTTGATTGGGTGTTCATCCTTGGTATGGCAGCAGCAACCGCAGGTTTTAAGCATCCGCTTGGGAGTATTGGAAACAATCTTTCATTTCGGAAGTCAGCATACGATCAAATTGGCGGATATCGCAAACTGAAATTCAGTGTGACTGAAGATTACACTGTTGTTCAAGCAATTGTTGGCTCCCAAAAATGGCAATACTGTTATCCGCTGGATCCAAAACATCTTGTAGAAAGTAAACCATGTCCAAACTTACTCACACTTCTTCGCCAAAAACATCGATGGGGTAAAGGTGGACTTGATATGAAGCCGGCCGGATTGGCTATTATGGTTGTCGGTTTTCTTATGCATCTTTCCCCCTTTGTTATGTTATATTGGGGCGGGGTTGTGCAAGCTGCGACAGCATTTATGATCAAGTTTATTGCCGATTATATATTCCTTTACAAAATTCTCAAACAACTTGATCGAACTGATGAATTGCGTTGGTTTTACTGGTTTGAGTTATACTTTATTATCTATGTCTTGATCCTTCCGTTCTTAGTCTTCTTCGGAGGAAAAGTGAAGTGGAAAGGGCGCGAGTTTTGACCGACCTTCTTCCCTCCTTACTGAAAATGCTTCCTGTTTTTCTCTATGCTGAAACACATTATCGATTTCGATATTTTTTCAGCTTTTTACGGAAGCACGAACCGGAGATTATTGCTGATGCCCCGCACCGAATAGAACCCAATCAACCTCTGCCTATTCTCGTTCTCGTGAAGGATGCACATCAATTTCCACTTAAGTTGAACAAAGTAAGCATCGTCATCCGAAAAGATGGAAAACCACTTATAGAAAAGGAACTGCTAGAATCTCCTATTGAATTGACTGAAAAACTCTTGTGGAGGGTATATGAAGTTCCTTTAGAAGGTATAAACGGCATTATAGAATGCGATGTAATATTTGAGATCGATGATGGAAAAAAGCAATTAACCTATCACAATGACAACTATCGAACTTCATCTCATCAACCATTGCAGGTTTTCGTTGCACCTTCTCCTCTACCACGATTTGAGCACCTTCATTTCGGAGAATGCCATTCGCACTCTTCCTACACAGACGATCAAGTCGAGTTTGGTACGCCATTGGAAGCTTCGAGCCAGTTAAGCCAAGCGATTGGATTATCGTTTTTTTGCGTAACGGATCATTCATACGATTTGGACGACTCTGTCGATAATTATTTGGTGAATGATTCGAATTTGCCAAAATGGAATCTATTACAGCAGGAAGTAGATGATCAAAACTCCAGGCATCAGGACTTTGTGATCGTCCGCGGCGAAGAGGTAACCTGCCGTAACTCCAAAGACCAAAATATCCATCTGCTGCTTCTCGGGAATCGAAAATTTTTCTATGGCTCAGGAGATGGGGCCGAACGCTGGCTTAAAACACGCAGCGAAAACAGTATCTATGAGATTTTGAATAGTGTCGAACCGTCTATTCTCTCTTTTGCTGCTCATCCGAAAGAACGGGTTTCCTTCCTCCAAAGATTGCTCCTACGGCGAGGCAAATGGCTTCAACAGGATTTTATCCACTCGCAACTGACCGGAATTCAGTTTGTTAATGGATACGTATCTGACGGTTTTTGGCAGGGTTATCATCAATGGATAGAATTATTACTAGAAGGTAAACGAATGTTTGTTCTCGCTGGCGACGATGCTCATGGTAACTTCAACCGCTTTCGGCAGATTGGTATTCCGTTCTTAAAAATTCGAGAAACTGGGCATCAATTGTTTGGCAAGATGAGAACTGGAGTCTATCTTGAATCACTTTCTGAAGAGAACATTCTGCGAGCAATTCACTCGGGAAAAACTATTGTCACAGATGGACCTGCAGTTAATTTACTTATAGACTCTCCAACACATGAAATCAGTTCAATTGGAGAAACAGTCATCGGAAATAAACACTCGGTTTCACTTGAAGTCAGGTCTTCAAGTGAGTATGGTGCAATTGATTCTATCAAAGTCTTTATAGGTAGTGTAGGCGTAAAAGAGATGGTGATCATCTCTGAAAAACTATCTCAGAAGCACACTGCAAACAGAAATTTTTCATTGGAGATCACAAGAAAGAGTTACATCCGTGCAGAGGTGTGGACATCTTCGTCTGACTCGAATGATGCACAACCTCATTTTTGTTTAACAAACCCCATTTGGTTCACTCCGACTTTTTCTGTATGATAATAAAAGTGAAAAGAAGTTTTTTTATCCGTTATAAGTCTTAACAGCAAGGAAACAATGGAAACGTATCAAGATCAAACAGTGAATATCCATAAGGAAAACCGTAAGAGAATCGCCATGGTATTCCGTTGGTTTTTTCACTTTGGGTTATTTATACTCACATTTTTTACTGCCACCGTTGCCGGTGTCGTATGGCTGAACCGAGACCCATTTGAACTCAGCAACTTTCATCTCGGCATTCCTTATTCCGCCGCCATTTTATTTATCCTTGCCAGTCATGAATTTGGACACTACTTTGCTTCTCGATACCACAAAGTGGACGCGACATTACCATATTTCATTCCTTTTCCGCCTATTCCTGTTTTGCTGCAATTATTCTTGAATTTTGGTACGTTTGGTGCAGTTATTCGAACAAAGACCATCGTTCCATCAAAAAAAGTAATGTTTGATATCGGCGTTGCAGGACCTATTGCAGGGTTCATCGCTTCCCTGTTGGTTCTCGTGTATGGTTTTCTTCATCTGCCCTCTCCGGAATTTATTCTCGCTATTCACCCAGACTATAATTTTGCCATCAATGCATCAGCCGGCGCACATGGGATGCCGCTTGCCTTCGGAAACACACTTCTCTATTCTGGTTTGAAAAACATACTGACAAACCCTTCGCTTCAATTCGTTCCACCCATGAGCGAGATGTACCATTATCCTTTTCTTTGTGCAGGCTGGTTTGGCCTGTTCGTTACATCTCTGAATCTTATTCCCATGGGCCAGTTCGATGGCGGACATGTGATATATGCTATGTTCGGAAAACTCCATCGGAAAATTGCGCTGATATCATTCTACGCTCTTCTTGCACTCAGTGCACCATCACTCTCGGATACTTTGCTAAGGACATTGCTTGAACTTGTTTATAAACGTGACGTTGGTCAGATTGTACCTTTTGCTCAATATAGCTGGTCGGCTTGGTTTTTCTGGGCAATGATCGCGTTTTATATCGTTAAATTGTACCATCCGCCTGTATCTGACGAGACGCCTCTTGATTCAAGACGAATGGCAATCGGATGGTTCTGCATCGTCATTTTTATTCTTTCTTTTTCATTGAATCCACTCACTCTATAGGCTTCTAGATATTTGAATTTTTCAATAATATTTTATATCTTACATACAGTTGATTGAATTTCTTCACTCAAAAAGGCTGACCGATAGACGATTGCTATAATTTTTATTTTGCTCATAGAACAGTAAGAAAGCAATCAGTGCGTCAGCTGCTACTCAAAATATTTTTATTTCCTTTCGCTATTAGTCTCAGCTTTATCTTCCTTTCAGGTTGTGAGAAGAAATACGATACAGTTATTGATTCTGCTGGCAGCGCACCGGTCATATCCGACGCTAAATTCTCACTTCCTGTCATCAATACAGACACCATGTATGTTGGACTCGTGCAAACATCACATGATGTATTAAATATCCATGCAAGAGCGTCATTGAGGGTTATTCATCCTGATGGAAAAGAAATGATTGAGTCAGTCAATTTTATTCTGGGCGATTTTCAATCTTCTTTCACTTTATGTGATGGTACACTTCATGACGATGGTGTATTTCCGGATTCTATTTCAGATGATAATACGTATTCAGGGTATGTAGATTTTCAGATTCAGCGTGTTTTCGTCGGGGATTTTTTTATTAAATTATGGAGCAAAAGCCGAACTGGGAGTGAAAGCAATGACTTTTTTCTTCCCGTTCATATTGGTCGTTTCAATCATGCTCCTGTCATTTCAAACCTCATAGCCCCAGATACATTGTACATCGGTAATCGTCTTTCTTTGACGCTGCAAGTAGCTGATTCTGATGGCCTTTCCGATGTATACGAGGTTGGGTATCTTTCATTAAAACCTGATGGTAGTTATGCCAATAATGGAAATTTGATTCTAATGTATGACGATGGGATTGATCAACCGCCAAGCGGAGACTTGGTGGCTGGAGATGGCATTTACACTTACACAACGACTGTTCCTTCTGATGCAATAGCAGGCACCTATGTGTTTACATTTTCGGCTTTTGATCAACTTCATATAACAAGCAACACAATAATTCATCGAATGACCATACTTCCTCGCAATGTCATTGAATGACTATACTTCCTTGAAGAAATTATTAACGATATTTTCTATTTTCTTTTCTTTTACCTTCACAGCAAATTCACAACTTCCGAAAACCTATCGATTTAATTCTATTCCTCTTAGTTCGTTACCACCAACAAATTCCGCTAATGATATACTTGTTCAACAAGATACCGTTTGGTTCGGAACAGAAAAAGGGTTAAGCTTCACCTTCAACGGAGGAACGACCTGGACAAATTTTTCCGGTACTGCCACATTTGACAATAACGGTATCTCTGCAATTGCGATAAAAAACAACAACATTTGGGCTGCTATAGGGTATACCACAAAATTAGGTGATGAGGATGTGCAAACCGGTGGTGGACTGCATTATTCGACTGATCATGGAGTTACATGGTCTTTCATTCCTCAACCAGTTGACAAAGGGACTGTCGATACATTGATTTATGGAAACAATAAGATTCTCGCATTAGATGTTACTGTTCCCCAGCAAAATATTACTTTCGACATTGCTCTGACAAAAAACACTGTATGGATTGCAAGCTGGGCTGGTATGCTTCGCAAATCGATAGATACTGGCAAAACATGGCAGCGTGTTATTCTTCCGCCGGACAATCTCGATCAGATTTCACCGACAGATTCATTGAGTTTTGACCTATCACCAGCATCGGGTAGGTTAGGCTTAACGGAAAATGATAATCATAAGGTTTTTTCTGTGTATGCCAGTTATGATACAATTATTTGGGTCGGGACTGCCGGAGGCATTAATAAATCTACTGATGGCGGAATTAGTTGGCATAAATTCTCTCATCAAAATCAGGCTCATTCTATTTCTGGAAACTTTGTTGTTGCATTGAAAGAACAGCGGTGGAATAATCGCAGGATTATGTGGGCAGCGACCGTAAATGCAAATGACCCTGATGAGACGAAAGGAGTGAGTTATTCCATAGACGGTGGTGAAACTTGGAAAACCACATTGCTTGGCGAATGGGCTCATAATATCGCTTTCAAAGATTCTTTGGTTTATATTGCAACTGACAATGGACTCTTCCGATCTTCTGACTTCGGGGAAAGTTGGATTCGAAGTGGATCCATATACGATACTACTAATCGCCAACGTTTTGTTTCGACAGAATGCTATGGCGTTGGCGTCAAGGACGATACCGTTTGGTATGGGGGATCGGAAGGAAGTGCGTATACTATCGATTCACCAACGCAGTCGTTTGGTTCCTCATGGCACATCTTCCGCACCGCGGAGCAAGTTGAGAACAATAAGAAAACATATTCATTCCCCAATCCTTTTTCTCCGAACAATGAACCTGTTCGTCTTCACTACAGCCTGGGTACCACAAATTCTGGATTCAAAAATATAACTATTCGTATTTTTGATTATGCAATGCAGCCCGTTCGCACGCTTATTCAGAACGCATCGCGTTTGAGTGGAAAAGAATATGATGAAATCTGGGACGGCAAAAATGATAATCGTTCTCTAGTGGCGAATGGTGTTTATTTTTATCGCGTTGAAATGAATGATCAAGCACCGATATGGGGAAAAATATTGGTATTGAAATGAACTTCTCTTCCCGATATATCATAACGACTGTTATTCTTTCATTCATTTTTTGGAACGTCGCCTTGAGCCAACTACAAAGTGGTTCTTCCATTGGAGGACTTGCCGGCGCTCCGATGCGTATGGGATTTGGCGCGCGCGGAATTGCGATGGGAAATGCAATGACTGCTGTTATCAATGGCGACGTACAGGCATACTACAATCCTGCGGCATTGCCCTTTGAGTCTGCACCAACGGCTGTTGCAGCATATAGCGTCCTTTCTCTCGATCGAAGACTGAATTACCTAAGTTACACACAAAGTTTAAAACCGAATGCAGGGATTTCATTATCTATCATCAACGCTGGAGTTGGAGACATTGATGGCAGAGACGAAGATGGCGTTCATACACAAACGTATAGTACATCAGAGAACTCGATCATGTTTGGCTTCGGGTTGCAGCCTGTTCCTAAATTTTCATTTGGAATTACATTAAAAGTCCTCTATTACAATTTTATTGAAAATATAAAAAGTACAACAGCAGGATTGGATATTGGTGCGCTCTANNTCATTTACTCTTGGGGCTGTTGTGCAGGATATCAATTCAAAGTATAAATGGGACTCCTCTCCGTTGTATGGAATAAACGGTAATTCCAGCGTGGAACAATTTCCGCTAAGGAAACGAATCGGCATAAGTTGGTCTCCATCAAAATATTCTTTATTGGTATCTAGTGAATTCGAAACGATTGGCTCTGCAGCTTTTTTTCGTGTCGGTTCAGAAATTGAAGTGTATGATGGCATCCATATCCGAGGCGGCATAGATCAGATTGCATTGAACACCGATCTGCCTGCAAAACCTTCATTGGGCATATCTGTCCAGACAAAACTTTCAACATGGACGCCTGCCTTTCAATATGCCTACGTGTTTGAGCCATACAGTCCAAGCGGCATTCATATTCTCTCATTTTCTTTGAGATTCTAATGAACCTAAAAATTCTTTTAGCATTTATTCTTCTTCCGACAATTGTTTTCTCTCAAGGAACTTCCCGAGGTGTTGCAAGTTTAAAGTTACCGACAACTCCTTTCATTGGAGCCACAGGTGAATCCTTTATCGCTGATCCAACGGCACTTCAATCTATCTTAATCAATCCCGCAAATATCACCTCACGCGAATCGTATGGAGTAATGTTCTCCCACACGGAATGGATCCAAGATGTTCATACAGAATTTTTATCTACTGCAGCACCATTTCGATATGGTTCTCTCGCTCTTTCTATAGCAAATACAAGTGTGGATGGGCTCGAATTACGCACGATCCCTGGCCCACCGATCGGGACATTCAATACTCAATCCACATCCTTTCAGTTAACTTATGGCATCAAAGTAACAGAAACCATAAGCCTTGGCATCGCTCCAAAGTATCTCTATGAAAAAATCTTTGTCGATGAAGCAACCGGATGGGGAATTGATCTAGGCACATTGTATACTCCACCTGTTGAGGGGCTCACTCTTGGGTTTGCGCTAACGAATTTGGGTTCTCTTTCTGCCTTCCGAAACGAACGAACAGATTTGCCTTCTCAACTTCGACTCGGCGGAACATATTCATTCTCTTTGGATATAGTCTCTTTCCGAACCGCTGCTGCTTTTTCTTCTGAATTAGGTGTATCTGTTAATCATATAAGCATCGGTACTGAAGCCACGTATAATGATGCTGTGACAGTTCGTTTCGGTTATGAAACCGGGTATGAGTATCGCGATTTCTCTGCCGGTGTTGGACTGCGATACAGTATAGTCATGATCGATTATGCCTATATTCCCTCTTCATCACAAATGGGAACGGCTCATATTATTTCCATAGGTTTCATTCTCTGATGAGAAGTTAAAAGATGAAGGTAGTCGGATTCACATTTGTCCGTAACGGTGTAATCTATGATTATCCTTTTCTTGAATCCATCCATTCTCTCCTTCCGTTATGCGATGAAGTGATTGTCGCTGTTGGCCGGTCGGACGATAACACTCTGGAACAGATCAAATCTCTTCAATCCTCAAAAGTCCGAATAATTGAAACAGTATGGGATGATTCTCTCCGTAAAAGCGGGACCGTTCTTTCCCAACAAACAAATCTTGCACTCGATCAAGCCGCTGGTGATTGGGCTATGTATCTCCAAGCAGATGAAGTGCTGCACGAAAAAGATTACCCAACTATCAAGAATGCAATGACTCTCTACCAGAACATGAACGAAGTGGAAGGATTACTTTTTCACTACAAGCATTTTTACGGCAGTTACAATTACATTGGTAATTCACGGCGCTGGTATCGAAGAGAAATTAGAATCGTGCGACCATCGAGCAAAGTGCGTTCTTGGGGAGATGCCCAAGGATTCAGAATTGATGGACGGAAGCTTCGCGTAAAGCTGATAGACGCGACGGTTTATCACTATGGATGGGTGAAACCTCCCGATATTCAACAGTTAAAACAAAAATATTTCAACAGACTTTGGCACTCAGACGAGTGGGTAGATCAACACGTCGGCGAGATGGTTGAATACGATTATTGTCAAGGGGGAAAACTAAAATTGTTTGAAGGGATACATCCTGCAGCGATGAGTGAACGTGTACGCAAACAGGATTGGCATTTTCGTTATGAGCAGAATAAAGTACAGCAGCCACTAAAGGAAAAGCTGCTTGATTTTATTGATGCGCGATGTGGGTGGAGAATCGGAGAATATAAGAACTATGAACTCATTTAAATTACAACGGCATTTTCATTCGCATTATCTGTAACATCTTCTTCGGTTTTCATCAAGAGAGCTGTCATCGCCAAAAGAAATACAAACATCATCCGAATCAGCATATCAAGAAATCCACTTCCTGTCATTGACGAGATAAAAATTGTGCTCATCCCTACTAGTAGTGCAAGGAGTGTTCTTTTTTTCTCTTCATCCCCTTTCATTCTCCGTAATGTGATGAATACTTGTCTATAGATTGTGTAGATAAGCCAAATAAAGGACATCAGACCGAGAAGTCCGCTTTCTATGCTCACTTGGATATAATCATTATGCCATCCTCCGACTTTGGTATCCTTTAATTCTTTTTGAATTGGGAACACTTCTGTAAAAGTACCGGGTCCATATCCGAGTATAGGATGGTGAAACCAGACCATCGAAGCGCCTTTCCAAAGGATATCTCTATCACTGAGGTTTTCGCTAAAATGTATGATCTGATCAAGTCGCCTACTGATCGATGGTGAAAACAACAACATAAATCCGAACAGGAATATCATGGCTATCAAAAGCTTCCTTTCTTGGATAATTCCTGTACCAATAAGAAGAATAATCATAATTCCCCAATGAATTCTATTCAGCGTCAAAATGAGTCCTGTAGCAATGACAATGATGAGACCATACCAAATCCATCGTTTCGTATCGAACATTTTTGTTCTTCCCAATATCAAAATTATTGCCAAGATTGTCGCGAGGAATGATCCAAAAGTATAATACCCTGAAGTAAGTGATGCCGCCCTCTCCTGGTGCCCCAACAAAACGGACATTATTCCATAACAAGAACCGATAACGGCCCCTAAAATGAACATCCATAAGAGGGATTGCACCAACCGTTCTTGCATGAAGGCTCTCTGCTGTGATACAGCATAAAATAAAACATAATATGGTATTTCTGTATACAAGGTACGCAAGCTGATTACTATGTCAACAGAAAAGAAGACGGAAGATATTCTGACGACAATGAATAGAAGAAAAGGAATATCAAATGGTGTCTTTACTCTTCTCGGATTTTGTATGAATTGAATCATTGCGAGAATGATGATGACATACGAAAACAATTGTGCTAACGCAATTGAAAGAATGATGAAAAGAGCACACAAGTGAAAACAGAGAATGAGTAGTTTGTCATATGTTGTCAGTTGTACGCTCTTAAAATAATCTCTGACAATATAAAAAGGAGATTCCATAGTATTAGACTTCTTTTCGAGACTGCAAAACATTTATATTCTTCAATTGCAACGTTGAAATAAATTCTTGTAATGCCTTCATCATATCCTGAAAAGGTATCGAAGATGTCGCCTGATTTTTATCAGATAAAACAATCTTGTGTCTTACCTGAAACGGTAGCCATTCGTGTACATCTTGCATGCTTGTATAGAATCCGATAATAGGGGTTTGGGCGGCTGATGCGAAGTGGACGATGGATGTGTCCGGTGTTATGACAGCCGCTGCACCTTTGATTATTGCAGCGATTTCAAGCAAAGAAGCAGTCCCTTGTTCTGGAAACGGTAAACAACATGTTTTCTCTACAAGTAGCTGCTTCGTTTTTAGCATAATCGAATCTTTCGGAGCATGAAGAAGAAGCGTTTGAAATGACGTATTCGAACTAAGATATTCTCCAATCAATAAAGCTTGCTCGGCTGAAATTCTTCTTACCGAGTCGTTCGCAGAAAGATTGAACACAATATACGGGATTCCTTTATTCCCGGAAAGCAAACGTGGTTGAAGGTTGTGTTTCGTCCAATACGCTTGGATGATCTCTCTTGTCTTACGATCAATGATGATATCATATGTTAATTGATCCTGATTGAGATGGACATTGAACACCATTTTGATGATCGATGCAAGAGTTTCAACCATGTGATCACTTTGACGAGTGAGTCTTAGGAGGATGTTGAAATAGAATCTGTATTTCGTATCCCCCTGCCCTATCTTTATTCCATCGGGTGCAACCAGATTAGCGAGAACTCCTCCACTCGTTGTTCTATTAAAAACAAGATTGAGGACAACATCATACTGTTCTTTCCGTG
>PLMS01000075.1 GCA_003142575.1 Ignavibacteriota bacterium | reverse complement strand
AATGCTCTTGATAAAATAGGATCGATGTCTTCACTGTACATTATACGGTAGTTGTAAAAATTTTTGAGGATAGCATTATTGTCACGAATCTGTTACGGTAGAATTTGTTCACTATAAATTCAATTTCTTTTTCATCTTATTTTTTCATAGAGCAAAGGAGCATACCATGAAAAATATTTTCTTTCTAGCCTGTATTATCTTCACATTATGTTTATCTATCGGCACCAAACGATGCGAAGCAGAACCCCCTTCCATGAAGTATCTTGTAAATGCATTTGTCGAGATAAAAACCTCCGAAGGAAAAGTCATCTATATTGATCCGTACTCTGTGAATGCGACAGATTCAGCGGATGTCGTTCTCATCACGCACGAGCATCCTGACCATAACGAACTTTTTCGTGTGATTCAAAAACCTTCTTGTCAGGTCATTCGAAGTGCAACTGCACTTATTGACAGCGTGTATCAAACTTTCACAATAGGAAATATTACAATTAAAGCAGTCCCGGCTTATACCTATGATGGATATCATCCGAGATATTTTGGAGTCGGTTATGTAGTTGAATTTGATGGCATCAAAGTTTATCACGGAGGAGACACAGATACAATCCCTGAAATGGCTAACCTTGCAAGCGAGAACATTAACTACACTCTCCTGCCGATGTGGATGGGAGCGAGCAATATGACTCGGGCCGTTGAAATGACCCAGACAAAATATTGCATCCCCATCCACCCGCCAAATTCTCCGTATACAACTTATGATCCATCAGTTGTAATGCCTTTTACATCACCGCACAGGCTCGTTGTACTCCCCGGCCAAACAATTGAATTGAGCAATGATACAACTCCATACATAGGCCATACAGTGCGGGTGCCTCAAGATTATCCAACAATTCAGACAGCAATCGATCATGCAAAGAGTTCGGACACTGTCCTTGTTTCGGAAGGCAGATATTACGAGAACATTAATTACTATTGGAAAAAGATAGTTATTGCAAGCCGGTACTATATTACAAAAGACTGGCAGACAGTACAAAACACTATCATCGATGGAAGCACTGCGGCCGATAAAAACAATGCAAGCACGGTCACAATTCTGAATGGATTGGATTCCAATGCGGTACTCGATGGATTTACAATAACCGGCGGCACAGGAACACTGTGGGTTTATGGTTCAGCCTTGCCTCAGGAAGGCGGCGGAATTATTTTGAATCTGAGCTCTGCAATTATCAGAAACAATATAATCACGAATAATACGAATCGAACTTCTGCCGGAGTCATAAGCGGCGGCGGTGGTGGAATTTCATCTTTATACAGCAATCCTACAATATATAATAATGTAATCGTTTCAAATACATCTGGCTACGCCGGAGGCATCGTTCTCAATTGGTCAAAAGGAAAAGTGAGAAATAATTTTATCTATCATAATTCCACAAACGGCCAATATGGCGCCGGGGGTATGATGATTTGGCAAGCACCTCAAAATGGCGGCATAGTTGAAAACAATACAATTGTCGGAAATACATCAACTTCTATTGGCGGCGGGATGTCAATTTCTGTGACTGACGCGACAACCATCCCCGTTGTAAAGAATAATATCGTTTGGGGAAACAGGCAAGTCTCCGGCGGACAAATAGATAATCCTCAATATGCTACAGGATATAATGATTTAGATGGTTATTCATCCGGGACAAATATTTCGATATTTCCACAACTGCAAGAAGGATCTTTTATTCTTTCCCCAACATCGCCATGTATCGATGCTGGCGACTCTTCTATAGTTTATAATGACATCGAAAACCCCGGCATTCCCGGAATGGCACTGTCTCCCTCAAAAGGAACGCTGAGAAATGATATAGGTGCTTTTGGAGGCGCTCTGGCTAAAGTTCTTCCTTCAATCGACGTCAGCGATATCTATGTCTCTAATAATTCAATCAACGTGCAGTGTTCAACGGGATCTCAAACAACTTCAAGTGTTGAACTTGTTAATATGAGTTCGAAGAGTATTACGATCGACAGTGTTACTCTCACAAATACATCGGTGTTTTCCTTGAATAAAAATTTTGTCGGGCAGAATTTCAATTTCCTTACGTACGACTCCATCAAAATCACATTTCGACCTTCTATCCGTGCTAATTTTAACGATACGATCAGAGTCTATCATCACATCACTGGAAAAACAAATCCGTTGAAGATCGCAATCTCAGCAACATCGAACTCCGCGCCATTTCTCTATAAATCGATTCCCGCTCAAACAGCTTATGTGGGACAACTCTATACATTTCAAATTCCCGACAGCACGTTTCTAGATATTGACGTAGGAGATACATTGACATACCAAGCAACAGGCATGCCATCGTGGTTAACTTTTAATCCTCAAACGCATACCTTTCAAGGGACTCCAACAACAAAAATAAAATACATCCTTGGAGTAAATGTCATGGATATTCTTCAAGCAAGCGCTGCCACGAGCTTTACGATATTTGTCGTGAATCCAACGACAAACATTGACGATATATCGACATTACCAACCAAGTACGGTCTGAGCCAAAACTATCCTAACCCCTTCAATCCGTCGACTATAATAGAGTATCAGGTTCCGACGTTTAGCAGGGTACACCTGAAGGTTTATGATGTCCTTGGAAGAGAGGTAGCTTTACTGGTGAACGAAGCTAAAAATGCCGGTCAATATTCTGTTGAATGGAATGCACCGGGGATGCCAAGTGGTATTTATTTTTATCGTCTTACGACAGAAAATTTTTCACAGATCAAAAAAATGCTCTTGATAAAATAGGATCGATGTCTTCACTGTACATTATACGGTAGTTGTAAAAATTTTTGAGGATAGCATTATTGTCACGAATCTGTTACATTTAAGCAACAGATTTTTCGAATCGAATGGTTCAGACGACAATGCTTGTTATACACCAATAACAAGAGGTGAGTCATGAGAATTTTTATTGTAGTAATCATTATTGCCGCCTTCATCGGTTGTGTTCCCACACAACAAATTGCCGACACATCAATTCCACAGATATTAGTTCAAGATCCTCTCCCTGCACTTCCGGAATCAATGCAAAACACACCCTCAGAGATATCTATAGCGTTGTTTATTACTGAAGATGGGTCGGTCACGAAAGTTCGACTCATGAAGAGCAGTGGCAGTTCTTCTTGGGATTCGCTTGCTGTTGCTACAATCTTGCGATGGCAATTTGTACCTGCCCATACGAACGATAAACCCATCAGCACATGGTTTCATCTGCGGGCTCCTATTCGATATATGAGACCAATGTATGTTACATTAGCAGAAATAGTGTGTACGACGAGAGAAAGAATTGATTCAGTTTACAAAGCATTGAAGCAAGAACAAGATTTTAACGAATTAGCAGTGAGTTATTCCATTGATCCTTCACGCGGGAACAAAGGTGTGCTCGGGGAAATGAATATTTTTTGCTACCCGGAACAAATCCGACGCATAGTGTCTGATCTCGAAATAGATGAATTCACAAAACCAATTCAATACGGCGATCAATTTGTTATTTTCAAAAGACTAAAGAAATAATTAGATTGCAGCGATCATCTTCTTTCCTTTGCACTATTCTCATTTTTCTCTATGGATTTTCAAAAACTTATCTTATTATAAAGAGCATGGCAATAAATCAGACAATGTTTACGAAGCGTACCGCATGAACTTTATATTTCTTATCGAAGGCCTTGTAATAGGTTTCTCCCTTGCGGCACCCGTCGGGCCTGTTGGAGTACTTTGCATCCGACGAACACTTACCCACGGGAGTAAGCGAGGCCTTATTGTGGGAATAAGTGCGGCATGCGCTGATATGCTCTACGGTATCGTTGCTGCGTTCGGTGTAACTCTCATCTCTGATTTCATCTCCCATCAGCAACAATGGATTCGCCTTGTCGGGGGCATTCTTCTCATAATACTGGGGTATCGCACTTTTCACTCGCACGCCTCAACAGATACGCCAATAAATGGGACAAACGGACTTGTACGAGCGTTTATCTCTACATTTCTCCTTACGTTGACTAATCCTATGACCTTGTTTGCCTTCGCAGCTGTTTTTGCAGGCATCGGACTTAATAAAATTATAGGCGACAACTGGTCGGGAACATTTCTCGTGGCCGGTGTCTTCCTCGGTTCATTAAGCTGGTTTACATTGCTCACTGCTCTTGTTCATTTCTTCAGAGAAAAAATTACCGCGAACGGACTCACTCTTGTAAATAAAATTGCCGGTACCCTCTTAATACTTTTCGGCGTATTTGCCCTTTGGAAAAGCCTCGTCGGATTTTGAAGTATTTTCTTTCCCTTTTCTATTGATCAAAAGACCATTCCAAAAACGTTGCTGTTCTATCTTTTTCCCAAAAATATATGAATATCTTACCCAAGGAGTGCTCAAGAACGCAAAAGGATTTATGACAAAGAAAGCAACGAAACTTATCTTTGGATTCGATTGTTTAAATCTTGGACGTGAAAAACTGATTTTACGAACCTAGCTCGGAATGAAATAAATGAAAAAACCAGCGTTGCTGTTTACAGTGATTCTTCCTTTTCTTTCATGCTGCGCTAAAACTGACTTAAAAGACATGGAAACACATATAGTACCTCAAAACGATAATGGACTCGATACTGCAACATTTGCCGGAGGTTGTTTTTGGTGTACAGAAGCAGCATTCAGCGAACTGGATGGTGTCAAGAGTATTCTTTCCGGATATACCGGCGGGAATACACCGAATCCAACATATGAAGAAGTATGTTCCGGCACAACCGGACATTATGAAGCTGTTCGGATTTCCTTCGACCCTGATATTATCAGTTATTCAGAGCTTGTAGATATCTATTGGCGACAAATCGATCCAACAGATGAAGGTGGGTCGTTTGTAGACCGAGGCTCCCAATACCAGTCCGCAATATTCTATCAAAACGACAAGCAAAGAATCATTGCAGATTCATCAAAAAAGGAACTCGAGCAATCAGGCATTTTCGATAAACCTATTGCATCAAAAATTATAAAAGCTTCGAAATTCTATCCTGCAGAAGGCTACCATCAGCAATATTGTAAAAAAAATCCAACTCGATATTACAGTTATAGAAGTGCTTCAGGGAGAGACCGATACATTAAGGCGGTCTGGGGAGATGTTGGATTAGAAAAATATAAAAAACCCAAAAACGAAGAATTGAAAAAGAATTTAACCGATCTGCAATATCAAGTAACAGAACAGTGCGGCACAGAACCGCCTTTTCACAATGCTTACTGGAACAATCATCAAGAAGGTATTTATGTTGACGTCGCCTCTGGGGAACCGTTGTTCAGTTCCAACGACAAGTTTGATTCTGGAACAGGCTGGCCGAGTTTTACGAAGCCCATTGACCCGCGATTCCTTGTTAAGAAAAAAGACGCCTCCTCGCTGATGGAACGAATTGAAGTGCGAAGTAAGAACGGCGGTTCACATCTAGGTCATGTATTCGATGATGGACCAACACCGACGCATTTACGCTACTGTATCAACTCCGCCTCCCTTCGCTTCATCCCTAAAGAGAATATGGAAAAAGAAGGATACGGCTACTTACTATGGATATTGAAATAGCCTTCGAAGTATTTATTTTTCATCTCCCCACGTATTAAATACATCTTTTAAATTCTCTTTGCAGATACGAGTGATTTTTTCTATATTTATGATGTCTATCTGGGGCGGGTTCTCCCGCTTTCTTTTTCGCTCTCCAGAAAAGCAGTTTCCTTGGATGGCGGCTTGTTTAAATTCTTCCATTCGTCATTTAAAACGGCGGGGTAGCTTCCGCCAAAAGATGAAGCATGGCGGACAGGCAGCTGGTTAGAGCGTCGGAATCATAATCCAGCCGGAGGCCTGAAAATATATCACGCAACGCGTGATTCAAATTGGAGTTTTGAGCTTTAATCGTTTTTGTTCTTTTAAATTCTTCATTCGTAAATCTGAATTCTGTATTTATATGGCGGGGTAGCTCAGCCGGTTAGAGCGTCGGAATCATAATCCGCAGGTCGAGGGTTCGAATCCCCCCCCCGCTACAAAAATAGGCGAATCTGTTTTGAATTCGCCTTCTTATTTTTTCCACCCCGATTCAAACCCACGACTTATGATGAAATTAATTTTGAAGATGGCTTTTAAATTCCTTCGGACTCATTCCAACTTCTTTCTTTTATACTAACAGATCAACGACATGCATGGCAATATTACCACTGGCGCCCAGAATGATTACATCTTTCATTTCGTCGTCCGTTTTCTTGAACCTCAATTAGTTTTAAGTGAAGCCATATCAATAACAAATCTATATTTTACATCACTTTTCAACATACGCTCATAGGCAGTATTGATATGTTGAATCTTGATCACTTCGATGTCCGATGTGATACCATGCTTGCCGCAAAAATCGAGCATCTCCTGTGTTGCAGGAATGCCGCCAATAACGGAACCAGCAACGGACTTTCGACCCATGATCATCGGAACTGTGTTTAATAATGGATCCAGTCCACCGAGATATCCGACGAGCACGAGCGTGCCGTTTATCGAGAGCGTCGGAATATATGGATTCACATCATGGACATTGGGAACAGTATCAATGATCAAGTCAAATTGACCATTCACAGAGGCCATTTGCGCTGTATCTGTGGAAAGCACGACTTTGTCAGCACCTAAGCGATGCGCATCCTGTACCTTGTTGGTTGAACGAGTAAAGAGAGCAACATCTGCTCCCATAGCTTTTGCCAGTTTGAGTGCCATATGTCCAAGTCCACCAAGTCCTATCACCGCTACTTTACTTCCTTTGCCCACGTTCCAATGTCGCAAAGGTGACCAGGTGGTGATTCCGGCACACAGCAATGGCGCCGCCCCTTTCAGATCCAATCCATCAGGGATCTTCAGAACGAATTTTTCTGATACAACGATTTTCTCCGAGTATCCACCATAGGTTGGCATCTTGTCATGAGGATCGATACTGTTGTAGGTGAACGTTGCTCCATGCTCACAGTATTGCTCATCTCCCTTTTCGCAAGATACGCAATGCTGGCAGGAATCGACCATACAGCCGACTCCGACATTATCACCCACATTGAAGCGGGACACTGCTGAGCCGACTTGAATAACACGACCGATGATCTCATGCCCGGGCACAACGGGATAGGCAGTGCCTCCCCAATCATTGCGGGCAGTGTGTAAATCCGAATGGCAGACGCCGCAATAAAGAATTTCTATTTCCACATCGGTTGATCTAACTTCTCTTCGGTTGATATTCAGTGAAACTAACGGCGCATTTGCCGCCTTCGTTCCGTATGCTTTTATGTTTTTCATTTCCATCCTTTTTATTTTAGATATCAAGTTTTCTCGTCCCTAACCACTTCACGATTTCCGGATCGCGATGGTCAAAGAACAAGCTTTTCTTTATGTCGAGCGCAACAAGCGCATCCATATCTTCAAAGCTTAGTTCAAAATCAAATATATTAAAATTCTCCGCAATTCTTTCCTTACGAACAGATTTTGGGATTGCAACAACTTTTCTTTGTGTCAGCCAGCGTAAAATAACTTGGGCAATTGATTTCTTATATTTTCCGGCGATAGAAAGCAGCAGTTCATTTTTGAAGATGTCGTTTTTGCCTTCAGCAAATGGTCCCCAGGATTCAATCTGAACTTTATTTTCTTGTAAGAATTTTTGAGATTCAATTTGCTGACAGAAGGGATGTGTTTCGATCTGATTCACCGCAGGGACTACTTTGTTATGAAGAATCAAATCCATGACCCGATCCGGCTGGAAGTTACTGACACCTATGGCTCTCATTCTGCCTTCACGATACAATTCTTCCATCGCCCGCCAGGAACCGTAAATATCTCCATAGGGTTGATGAATCAGATACAGATCCAAATAATCTAATTGCAACTTCTTCAGCGACTTTTCAAAAGCCTTTTTTGTGTTTTCGTACCCAGCATCCTGAATCCAAAGTTTTGTAGTAATAAACAATTCTTCCCTTGCTACACCACTTTTTTTAATTGCATTGCCAACTTCCACTTCGTTCCCATAGGAAGCAGCGGTATCAATTAGACGATAACCGGTATGGATCGCTTCATACACTCCTCTTTCACATTCGTCGGAATTCGTTACCTGAAAAACACCAAACCCTAATAAGGGCATTTCTACACCATTGTTTAATAGAACCTTTTGCATATTTTTTTCCTCCGGTATAACTTCGTTTAAACATTTAATCGCTGTTAACACTCTTGTATTCTTCGTCGGTCACAGGTGACAACCATTTCACAGCCCCTTGCTTCGTGTTGTTGGTAACAACGATATGGGTGAGACTGCTATCGTGCGCTGCCCCATGCCAGTGTTCGACGTGAGATGGAATAACAACGACATCGCCTTTCGTGAGTAGCCTTGCGGGTTTACCTCTTTCCTGATAATAGCCTTTACCATCAGTAATGAGCAAGATCTGTCCTGCCGGATGTGTATGCCAGTTGTTCCTGCAACCCGGCTCGAAGACGACATTCCCTATTGCATAACTTCCCGTCTCGTCTTGCGGCACCAGCATCTTCAGCCATGCAGTTCCAGTAAAGTAATCGGGGGACGTTTTCTCGCCTTTCGGGAAAATGGCATTTTGATTTTCTAATGTATTCATCTCTTATAGTCCTGTTCTTTTTTCCAGCTCTTCCGGATAGCGGTTGCCGACAACTTTGATGTTGTCAAGTGCCAACTTAATCTCACTCAATTCCTTTGAAGTCAATGTAACTTTTGCAGCTCCGATGTTTTCTTGAAGACGATTCAACTTGGTCGTACCGGGAATCGGAACAATCCATGGTTTTTGTGCAAGGAGCCATGCAAGTGCAATTTGACCGGGCGTTGCATTTTTTTGTTCTGCTACCTTCTTCAGTAATTCCACTACTACCTGATTCGCTTCAAGCGCCTCGGGAGTAAACCGGGGAACGATATTGCGAAAATCAGATTTTCCGAATTTCGAATCTTTATTAAAGCTACCCGTAAGGAAACCCTTACCCAAAGGACTAAACGTTACAAAGCCAATGCCAAGTTCCTCAAGCGTTGGAATCAATTCTTCTTCAGGGCGTCTCCACCAGAGAGAATATTCGCTTTGAATAGCTGTCAGAGGCTGCACAGCATGTGCGCGGCGAATGGTCTTTACACCCGCTTCGGACAGTCCCCAATGTTTGATCTTACCTGCCCTGATCAAATCTTTTATAGCGCCCGCTACATCTTCTATCGGCACAGCGGTATCCACACGATGCTGATAATACAGGTCAATGAAATCGGTATTCAGGCGCCTGAGTGAACCCTCCAAGGATTTTCTGATCTGCTCGGGACGGCTATCCTGCACCTGTTTTTCATCCTGCATCTTAATACCGAATTTGGTGGCAATCACTACTTTGTTGCGGTACGGAGCTAACGCTTCGCCCACGAGTTCTTCATTGGTGAACGGTCCGTACATTTCGGCAGTATCGAAAAGCATCACACCGTTCTCAACAGCTTTTTGAATCAAAGAGATCATTCCTTTTTTGTCAGGTATCTCGCCATAAGCGTAACTCATACCCATACAACCTAATCCGATGGCAGAAACTTCCAGGTTGCTGTTTCCAAGTTTTCGTTTATTCATTGTTCGCTCCTGAGAGTAATAGTAAACCGTGCAAAATTTATGATACTAATATAAGGAGTTTACAACTACAAGACGTATACAAAAAGCGGGATTACAGATACATTTTACGCATACTAGTTGGCATCCAGATTCGGTCAATTCCTTGTATTATTGAAAATCGCGGAAAGGAGCTTCAACAATCAGGCTGAGTTCGGATGAGCCCCCCCCGCTACACGAGAGGTTATTTTTGAAAAGATTCGGCCTCTTTTTTTTATCACCCCGCTTCGAACCCACGATTTCAAACTTGTGCAAACAAATAAAACACAGAATGTGAAAATATACAACTACCTTCCTGTCACTTGCAAATAGGTAATCTGTTTGCTTCTATAGCTTCCTTTTGCATCAATGAGCTGATCATTCATCTGCTGCTGCAGCGCCTGTGCTTCCAGCAAATCAGAAAGATTGCTCATGCCGTTGTTGTAGCTATCCTGATTAACCTTCAGATTTTCTTCTGCCTGCGCTTTCGCTTCCTCACTCAATAGTACTTGTTTATACGCATCAGTGAAATCCTGCCAGGCTTTTTGCATTTGAAGCAGAAGCAGTTCGGAGTTGTCCTTCATATTATTTTCCGCAATTTTTTCCTTTATGCTTCGTTCTTCCAATGTATGCGAAGCTTCCCACCAACCTGAGATTGGAATAGAGACCGTTCCAAAGACCATTCCCAGTGTTCTGTCATTGCTTTCATCAAGCTTCATATACAATCCACTGACACCGACAGCGACCTCCGGAAGATACTCGCCAAGCTTCATGTCGCTTTGCAATTCTTCCGCACGGACCGATGCCTGCAAGAGAATGTACTCCGATCTGTTCTTTAACGCTTCCGTATGATCCACATAGTGTGACTGTGGAAGACCATCAATAAACAATGAATCGGAAAGCACCAGAGTTGAATCGTACGGTATGCCGATATACTGGCAAAATGCCATTGTTGCAAGTTTCTTTCCATTTTCCAATTTAGATTTATTAAGAAGCACTCCACTGCGTCTTACTTTTACTCTCAGCACATCGTTTCTGGAAACAAGTCCGGATTTGTACGCATCTTCCACTTGTGCCAACAGACTGTTTTGGAGTTCTTCATAGCGCTGTATGGTCTTGAACTTTTCGTTTAACGAAACGACCAGCCAGTACTGCTCTTCTGTTTTCAATAGAACTTCATTGTGTGAAAGGCGATTCTTCTCTTTACTTACGTCTTCGCCCAGCGACGCCAATCGATTTCCATTCCAGATTCTATCGCCGGCAAATATCGGCTGAACAGCTGTGACCATGCCAAACGTTCCCGATTTCATTAATCCCATAGTTGAAGCCGGCATATACGCAAACTGTGTCGCAGATCTGAGATTTGCCAGATTTCCATCATACACCGGAAGATTTCCGCCTTGCGTGGATATTTCCATCAGGTTCTTCTGCGCTTCAAACATTGCTCCGCTGGCACTGATGGATGGAAAGAAATTTGTGAACGCTGCCTTTTTTGTTTGCTGCGCTGACTCTATTTCCAGCGCGCCATTTTTTATCTTGGCGTTGTTCTGCAGTGCAAGCTGTTTGCTTTCGTCCAATGTCAACGCTCGCTGAGCAAAAACAGGAAGCGCATAAATTAAGAGAAGACAAATCACAATGTAGTTCTTCATAGTTTTTTACTTTCTTCAACTTTGTCAAAATCTCTTCTGTGGAACAAATAGTATAGCACGGGTAACACCAGCAGTGAGAGCACAAGTGCAAAAAGCAAGCCGAAACAAATAACTGTTCCGAGCGGTCCCCAAAGCGACGAACCGCTCGCAATCATCGGTATAACACCTACTGCAGCCGCGGCTGAAGTGAGAAATATTGGACGCATCCTTCTCTTGCCTGCCGATATCGCAGCCTCTTCCAATGAAAGTCCATGTTCATGACGAAGTTCCTCTGCATACGAAACAAATATTACACCATTACGAACGACGATTCCCATTAAGCCAATCAAACCGATAAAGGCAGTTGTTCCAAATGGATATCCTGTGACAAACACTCCAAACGCAGCGCCGAAGACACTTAATGGGAGCGTCACCATGATTAACAGCGTCGTTTTGATGTTTTTAAACTGAAACATAAGGATAAGGAATATCAAGATGATACTTACTATAAGTGAATAGTACATCGGTGTGATATTCTCAATGCTCATTTGATAGTCACCGCCGTATTCAATAGAAACACCGGAAGGCAAGTCCATTTTATCGACAAGAGGTTTGATTTTACTAAATATCGTTGCAGGAAGTAATCCTCTTTTTATTTCCGCAAAGACAGTTATGGTTCGTACTCCATTACGCCGCACAATCTCACCTTCTGTCCAACCTGGCCTCATCTTCGCCAGCTGACGAACCGGAACAGAGGAGAACATGAATGGAGAGGTCACATATTGATTCATGATATCACTGGGACTGGATTTGATCTTTTTATTGATTTTTAACTTCACATCAACTGGATAATCTCCTTCCCATACGGTCGAGATCGGAAATCCTTTTGTTCCAACCATCAGCGAATAAGCCAGAAGCGAATTCGAATAACCAAGCCGCGCTGCTTCATCTCTCCTTACGACCAGATCGGCAGATTGCAGAGGCTGTTCATAATCGGTACGTATGAATTCGAGATCCTTGAATTGGCGTAAAATATCAGAGACACGATTTGCCGTCTGTTTGTTGGTCTGAATACTATCTCCCGATATACGAATCTCAATCGGAGCCTTGAATGCTTCGAACGCCAATTGCTTCCATTTTATATTGGCAAGGGGATATTTGCCTTCCAATTTCTTGCTGTACTCGTCAAGGATCTCAACAGTAGCCCCGTTCGATTCCGTTACCACAACCAATTGACCATAATTTTTTGCAGGAAAGTTGGGCGCATAGAGAGCATTAAAACGAGGCGAGCTTGTTCCAATGAATGACGCCACAGTCCGAACGCGCGTATCTTTTTGAAGTATTCCTTCAAGATCTGTGATAACAGAATCTGTTTTTTGCAGAGAACTTCCGATGGGCAAAAATACTTCCACTGCAAACTGATTCCTTTCAAGTTTTGGGAATGACTGCTGCGGAGTAACCGCAATCAATACAAGCCCTATGATAAACGAAAGACCACCAGCAAGAACGACCAGCTTTTTCCTTTTGAACGCCTTCTCAAGAAGTCCATTATAAAAATTCTGAAGTCTATCGAGAAATGTCGCTTTCCCTTTTTTTGATGAATTGCCTTTTATACCTGTTTTAATGAATGTGTAACTTAACAAGGGTATTATAGAGACTGAAAGCAGCAATGATATGAGCAATGCATACATGATGGTCGTCGGAAGCGATTGAATAAAATCTCCACCCTGACCGGTCATAAATATCGGCATCGGCATAAAACACGCTATGATGATAAGCGTAGCGGAAAGCACGGAGCTGAAAAGTTGCGTCACGCTTTTTGATCCCGCATCAAACGGGGTCATACCCTGATCCAGTTTCTCTATATAATTATCGACTATAACGATTGCATCATCCACGGTTATACCAAGAACAATAATTAAACCTGCTAGTGAAACGGTTTGCAGCTCTATTCCATTTACCCACATGATCCCGATAGCTGTTAATATAGAAGTAGGAATTGACATTGCGGCAATACGGGCAACTCTCAGCGGAAGCAGAAGGACTGTGACCAATATGACTGCTATCATTGCACCAGCAAATTCTTTCAGAAAGTTTGCAATTGCTTTCGACACAACCTCGGGGATATTGGAAATAGTGATGATCTTTATATCAGGCGGAAGTAAGACAGAGAACTTATCGATGGCTTTTTGTACTGCATCACCGAAACGGACAACATTCTCCCCAGATTTCATTTCAAGCGAAACAAGCAGGCATTTCTTTCCATTGACACGAATATATGAGTCCATATCCTCATATTCACGCACTACTTTTGCAATATCCTTGACGCGTACAACGTTACCCTGCGGATCGGAATAAACGATTTGGCTGGCTACATCCTGTTCGGTTTTTAGGTTTGATGAAAGATGGATCGGATGCACATATTTGCCATCATCTATCTCTCCAACATAGTTCACCGTACTTTGCGGTTTAAGAGCGGCAAAAACTTGAATTGGTTTTATACCATAATTCGCAAGCTTGGCATCATCCATATATACACTGATCTGCTCTTTTTGCAGTCCATAGTGCTTCACTTTTGAAACCGACGGCACTTTGCGGACATCATCTTCAAAGAGTTTGATATAATCTTCAAGTTCTTTATAAGTCTTCGTCTCAGACTGAACAGCAAGCAGCATTGCAGACGTACTGCCGAAATCATTGTCCGCTGTCAAAGAAGTCACACCGGCGGGCAGTTCTGCTTTCAAATCATTCAAACCAAGACGCAATTTTGCCCAAAATCTATCCTTATCCTTTTCGGCATCTGATACCTGAACGTAGATGAGCATGACGTTCTCTTTGGAGACGGAATATGTCTTGGAGCGATCAACCGACTTATACTGGAACAGATAATTCTCTACTTTCGCGGTCAATTGTTCTTCTACCTGATGCGAAGAAGCACCAGGGAACACACCAACGATGAGACCCATTGGTACTGTAAATTCCGGATATTCATCTCGCGGCATCTGGAAAAGAGCCACAACTCCCACAAGCACAGCAATAACAGTAAATATATACAGTACCTGTTTGTACCGCAGAAGCCTTTCGAGCAATGTAATTTTCTTTTCCATATTCATGTACTTTCCGTTTGCCATTAATTCACAATTTGAACAGGGGCGTTATCTGTGAGTTTATGCTGGCCTTCCACAACGACCGGATCGTTTATTTGCAATCCTTCCAGCACTTCAATACCGCTGTTCAGCAACTGACCGGTGAGAATATATTTACGCATTGCTTTATTTTGTGATGAAACGGCATAAACAAAATTCTTTCCCGTTTCATCGATCATAACTGCTCTGCTCGGAACAACGACACCGCGGAATGCGCTTGGGCATTCAATGGTTGCAGAACAAATCATTCCCGGCTTTATGGACAGATCTTTGTTTATTATTCCGATTTTTATCTTATAGGTATGTGCAATTGGATCTGCGACTACACCGATTTCTTCCACCGCACCGTTATAGTGCACGGATCCCAATGCGCCAATTGTTATATTTGCCTTTTGTCCTTTTTGAATCAGGGCAATTTCGTTTTCTGAAACCGATACACGCGCAAACACTTTATTAATTTTCACAATCGTAATCGAGACAAGGTTCGGCATAGCTGTCATTCCAGGTTCGATTGATCTTTTTCCGATATACCCATCGGTGGTTGCATATAAATTGCAGTCGTCTAAATTTTTCTTGGCGATGGCTGCCGCCGCTTTTGCTTTTTGCAAACCAGTTTCCACTTCTACATATTTTACATCCGACAGATTGCCATTTTTATGCATTGGTGTTAAACGATTGTAGGCATCTTCCGCCTGCTGCTCGGTCGCTTGCATCATCGCATAGGTATTTTGATACGTGGTATGATCCAGCGTTGCAAGCAGTTGCCCTTTCTTAACAAATGTTCCTTCGGACACATATACTTTCGACACAGTTCCCACTGAAGAAAAACTCAGCGGAATCGTTTCGGATTCCTCTATGGTGCCGCTATACGCAAGTTCCTGACGTACGTCGGCGGGTTTTACTTTTTCAACCTGCACCTTAATAGTATCAGTATTCTGATTGTCTGAATTACTGGAACAACCCCATACTGACAATACAATTCCAATGAAGATGACAAGTAGATCCATTTTATTTTCCATAATTTAGTCCTTTGGATTATTAGACCAATACAGTATTTGAGTCGAATTATTGATAAAAAAAATTAAAGCCCGTTTGCGATAAAGCGGGCAGCAATATCAATCTGAGCGGTATCATCGTTTTCCAATAATAAATAAAGCTCTAGCGCGTGCATCATTCCTGTGATTGTCTTTGCAGCGGTCTTTACTTCACTTTTATGAATAAATGTGAACTCTTTATTTTCCAAACCTAATTTCAAGATTTCTTCGATGTATCGTTCCTCTCGTACCTGAAACATATCACGCAATTTTTTAATGAAATTTTGATTTCGTTTAATTTCTTCCCGGATAATAGTATATGCACTGATCCTGCTTTTCATTTCATTGATTGATTCAACAATATATTTAATCAATCTTTCTTTTGCTGTTTTTGTCTCTTCTGCTAATTCTTTCGCTTTTTTAAGTATCTTCTCAAACTCACTAATGACTACGGCATCAAATATTTCTTCTTTACTCTGATAATAGTAATAAAGCGTACTCTTTCCTTTACCTGCTTCGCGGGCAATATCTTCCATCGTGGTTTTATTGCTTCCCCATTTCTGGAATACTCGCTCCGCCGCTTGAAGAATGGCATCTCTAACAATATCGTCTTTATCCATTTATAGTCCTTTCGACCGTATTCGTATTACGGTCTAACAATAACAAAGGTTTCAAGAAAAGTCAAATTAAAAAAATTATTTTTATTGAAAATTATCTAAAATCGCTGAAAGGAACTTCAAATTTTGGACTGAGTTCGGATAGGTTCCGCCCCCTGCTACGAACCCACGATCTCAAACTTTTTCCACGGTAAGAAGAACAGATTTTAAAAAATAATTGAATAATAAAATAACGACATCATGCCTCCGATTTGCAAAGAGAGGATTATTTTTCAACCGTATCCGACACTATGAAAACCGTGGTGTCATGCTTATACCTCTCCAACGCTGCATTGTATTCGCCATGACACTGCCGACATCCAATAAATTGATTTTGATTTGCATCATATTGCTCACGCTTAGTATCAGCACCGAATATTTTTTAATACTCGCATCTTTATTCGCGATACTTCCTTGGTTATGTAAGCCTATTGGGCTCCGCTATTTTCTGAGGGTGTTCGATGCGGCTGCTGCAACCTGTTGCGAGGCAGCCATGCAAAATCTTCGCTCACCACATAGATAATCATTGCCGCAATCATCAAAAGTAAGGCGATCCAGAAACGCCAATCTTTATGCGCTCGTTTCCAGTAAGGACGATTGCTTTTTTGAACAGTGTCGTTATCCGGCACTTCCTGTGAGTGGTGAGTCTGCTTAATGTAAGTCATTGAGTTCCTTTGTTTTAGATTATGTAGGGTTGCTCCACTTCCAGTCACGAATCTCCGGCATGTCTTCGCCGTACTTATCGATGTATTGCTTGTGCTCGATGAGCTTGTCCTGTACCACCTTCTTCAGCGTGGCGCCGCTTGCGCCCAACTTCGGCAGCCGATTGATTACATCCTGCACAAGATGAAACCTGTCAAGATCGTTTAAGACCGTCATGTCGAAATACGTTGTGATGGTACCTTCTTCTTTATAACCCCGAACATGCATGTTTTCATGATTGTGACGACGGTACGTCAACCTGTGCACCAGCCAGGGATAACCGTGGAATGCAAAGACGATTGGTTTGTCTTTTGTAAATAGCGCATCGAAGTCTTGATCGCTCAGCCCATGCGGATGTTCTATATTCGGTTCCAGTTTCATCAGATCGACAACATTGATCACGCGAATTTTTAGATTGGGCAAATGTTTTCGAAGAATAGAAACAGCGGCCAGAGTTTCGAGCGTTGGCACATCGCCGCAGCAGGCCATCACCACATCCGGTTCCTTACCTTGATCGCTGCTTGCCCATTGCCACACACCAATCCCCTTAGTACAATGATCGATTGCAGCATCCATGGTCAACCATTGAGGCGCCTGGTATTTACCCGCGACCACGACATTGACGTAATGTCGACTCCTCAAACAATGATCTCCAACCGATAGCAGGCAGTTGGCGTCAGGTGGAAGGTACACGCGCACTATCGAAGCCTTCTTGTTTACCACATGATCGATGAAGCCGGGATCTTGATGGGTAAAACCATTATGAGCTTGCTGCCAGACATGCGAAGCGAGCAGGTAATTAAGCGAAGCAATTTTCCGACGCCATGGCAATTCTGCGCTAATTTTTAGCCACTTGGCGTGCTGGTTGAACATCGAGTCGATGATGTGAATAAATGCTTCATAGCAATTAAACAACCCGTGTCGCCCAGTGAGCAGATATCCCTCAAGCCAGCCTTCGCATTGATGTTCGCTCAGCATTTCCATGACCCGGCCATCGGTTGAAAGAAATTCATCGTTCTCTTTCGTTCGGGCTTCCCATTGCCGGTTGGTGACATCAAAGACGGCATTCAAGCGGTTGGAGAGCGTCTCATCGGGACCAAAGATCCGAAAATTTCGTTGCTCTTTATTGAGACTTACCATATCGCGCAAAAATTCTCCGAGCACATGCGTGTCCGCAGCTTCAACTGATCCTGGTGACGGTACATTCACTGCGTATTTCCGAAAGTCCGGCATAATCAAGTCATGCAATAATAATCCGCCATTGGCATGAGGGTTCGCACCCATCCGTCGATTACCTTTAGGTGCCAGTTCGGCTAACTCCGGTATAAGTCGGCCATTCTGATCGAACAGTTCTTCTGCCTTGTAGCTCTTCATCCAGTTTTCAAGAAGCTTGAGATGTTCGGGATGATCGGAATCTACTAGTAATGGAATCTGGTGGGCTCGAAAGGTGCCCTCGATTTGCAGTCCATCGACTTCTTTCGGTCCCGTCCAACCTTTAGGTGAATTGAGGACGATCATCGGCCATCGTGGCCGTGTAGTGTTGTTTTTATCTCGCGCATTGCTTTGTATTTGTTGAATGCTCTCAATGGCCTTTTCCAAAGTACTGGCCATGAGTAAATGCATCTCTTCCGGTTTATCACCTTCTACAAAGTAAGGTGTCCAACCATAGCCACGGAGCAACTGGTCCAATTCCTCATGCTTAATACGAGCCAGCACGGATGGGTTTGCTATTTTATAGCCATTGAGATGAAGAATCGGCAGCACGGCTCCATCGGTAATCGGATTCAAAAATTTGTTGGAGTGCCATGCGGTGGCAAGCGGTCCTGTTTCCGCTTCGCCATCGCCGACGATACAAGCGACGACCAATCCCGGATTATCAAATACAGCCCCAAAGGCATGGCTGAGTGAATACCCCAACTCTCCGCCCTCATGAATCGACCCTGGACACTCCGGTGAGACGTGACTGGGTATTCCACCAGGAAACGAAAATTGCGTGAACAGCTTTTTCAGACCTGCTTCATTCTGAGTGATCTTTGGATATACTTCGCTGTAGGTGCCTTCGAGATACGTGTTGCCCACCAGTGCCGGACCACCGTGACCGGGACCTGCGATGTAGAACATATCCAGATCATACTTATTGATGACACGGTTCAAATGCACATAGATAAAGTTCTGACCCGGCGTGGTCCCCAATGCCCGAGCAGCATAGACTTCACATGTGACAGTTTCAGCGGCTCCCGAAGCAAAGGATTGTCGTGGAGATAGAGTTGGCCGACTGACAGATAGTTGGCGGCACGCCAATAGGCATCCATTTTGTGGAGCAGTTCTGGCATGAGCGTGTTTGATTTTGTTTTCATGCTTCATTCCTTTTATCAAATCGCGCCACTCTTGTTTTTATCGGTTGTGATCGCATTTCGGCCTGAGCGGCGCACAGGCAGGCACCGAAAATGAAAATGTACCCGGAAACATAAATCCATAGCAGCAACGCCATGATTCCACCAATTACTCCGAAGACCACGTTTAATGTGGCAAAGTTTTTCAGATAAATTACAAATGGACTTTCGGCGGCCTGCAAGAGAGCAGTTGCACACAGTGCCGCTATCCAAACTTCGATAAACCGTGTGGGTCGGCGCGGAGCGAGCCGGTAAAACAGACTCAGACCGAAGAACACCAACAACAACGGAATGAAAAAGCTCCCCAAGGCATAGACCCAGGAATGGAAATTACTCTCTGTAAAGAGCCAAATCTTCGACATCCTCACCAGCGCCGGTCCAACCATACCAAGGAGGACAGCACCCACTGTGATACCGAGAAGTACCAGACTTTTTAGTGGCAGTCGCCACCAATTGTAATCTGCGATGCCCCAGGCGCGGTTTGTCGCGCAGATGAGTGTGGTAAAACATTTGAGGGCGACCCAGATCAATATGAGAAACGCGATCGCGCCCGCATGCTTGCGCGCTTTGACAACACCGGCGATCGCGTTAAAAATGTGATGTTGCATCTCACCACTAATCGGGACGTATCTTTCTATGTAGGCAACGACCTCTTTCCCAGCTCTATCCTGGTCAACAAAGTACGAGGCAATCGTGACAAGCAATACCATTAAAGGAAACAGCGAGAAGAACGCATTGAAGGCGAACGCTCCCGCCCATTGTGCCCCGTCAATCCGCAAAAATTTTTTCGAGGCAAGAAAGAGTATGGCCCAAATCCTACGAGTCTTTTTGTTAAGCCGACTTGGCATATTCATATAGTTAAGTCCTTCCTTGGCCGCACCGGAATGCCGCCTTTAATTCCGTCAACATAAAGCTCGACGAACCATCATTGATCGACAAGATGCATGGGTTAGCTGGTTTCATGGGTGACTCCTTCATCATTCTGTAATCCGAACGAAGCCAGTTTCGCACACGTGGATTTGTAGTTCGTGTGAAGAATACTTCGAATCCCCAAACCCTCCGCGATCTCGACGAACATCGGTGTGTTTTCGATATAGATTACTTGGTTGGCTGGAACTTGCGCGGTATCGAGCGCAACACGAAAGATGTCCGCGTCGGGTTTTCGCAAACGGACGAAGCAGGAGCAAATAAAAAAATCCACGAACCCATCAAGCTTGAACTTTCGAATCCGATACTCATTCAGTCCGCGCCCTTCGTTGCTGACTACGATGATTTTCAATCCATATCGTGTCTTAAGCCGACAGACCAACTTGATCATTTTGGGATATGGCTTCGACTGGGCGAACATGAATTTCCGAAATTGAGCCTGAGTAAACGACCGCTTCTCGTAGAACACCGTCCGATCTAAAAATTCTTCAAATGTGAATTTTCCCTTTTCATAAGTGTCGAGGGCCTGGGTATGTCGTCTTTTCAGCTCTTCTAAATCCAGGCCGAACACCTTTGCCGCCAATTTACTGGAACCGTGACTCCATCCGTCGGTAAGCAAAACGCCGCCGATATCCAGGAACAACGTCGTGATTGGGATTTCTCTTTTCATCGTATCTTCTTCCGTCAATCGATTCACCGTTGCCACAGAATATGAGCGTCTTCCAAAGGAACAGCAACGTCATCGAAATGCGGTATTAGCCGCGCCGTATAATCCGATGGTGGGCGGGACGAAGACACTGCCGCACTATAAACGTAACCGCCCGTTGTACTGTTCAGTGGGTGAAGGAGTTTCATCTCCTGCCGCACCGGAGCACCGCCGTCGATTCCATCTGCATAAAGTTCGACGTGCACAGACTTCGGATCGAGGTCAGCGAGAAAGACCTGAATCTCAAAGACATGCTGCTCGCCAAAAGTCTCAACCTTCACTTCGCCGAAGTGCAGTGTTGTCCATTTCTGTTCTAGACTGCGCTTCCAATCGACCATCAGTTTTCCGATTGCTCCTTTATTGGCAGTGCGCAAATGATATGCAGTAGCAGCGGGGAGATAGTGTTTCTCGGTGTATTCTCGTACCGTACGGTTGGCGGAGAAACGCGGTGTCAGCAGCGCCATACTTTCCCGCATGCGAGCAACCCAAGCAGTCGGGATGCCCTTGTTGTTGCGGGCATAAAACTCAGGGATTACCTCGCGTTCGAGACGATCGTAAAGCGCATCGGCTTCAATTGCGTCCCAGGCAGGATCGTCGCCATGTTCCTTACCGTCCCCCAAAGCCCAGCCCACTTCCGGTGTGTAGGCTTCCGCCCACCAACCGTCCAACTCCGAAAGATTGATGCCCCCATTGACAAGTACCTTCATGCCGCTCGTTCCACACGCTTCCCATGGCCGTCGGGGTGTGTTGATCCATACATCGACTCCCTGCACAAGGTACTCGCTTAAGAGCATGTTGTAGTCACTCAGAAAGATCACATGGCAGCGCGCTTCAGTCTTGCGGATGAACTGCATCCACTGTTGTATCAGGGCTTGCCCTGCTATGTCTGCTGGATGTGCTTTGCCGGCGATGATAAGTTGTACCGGTCGCTTCTGATTTGTTAACAAGCGCAGCAGTCGCTCCGGATCGTGCAGCAGCATGTTGGGTCGTTTATAGGTTGCGAAGCGACGCGCAAATCCTAAGGTCAATGCGTTAGGATCAAAGAAATGTTTCGCCTCTTCCACTGCTTCGGGAGATGCGCCCGAGGAAGTCAACTGCAAGGATAATCGTTCACGGACATATTCAACAAAAGACTTGCTAGCGGCGATGCGAAATTGCCAGAGCCTGACATCTGAGACACGCCGGATGTCCTCCTCAATGGTTTTCGTCGTCCCCATCCAGCGATCCTTTCCACAGGCTTCCGTCCAGAGATCGTCGGCTGCCGCCGAGTCCCA
>PLMS01000022.1 GCA_003142575.1 Ignavibacteriota bacterium | reverse complement strand
ACCACGCTCATTCCGTCAGCTAGCTTGTTGAGCGTTGTCTGCGAAATCCCGCTGTATTTTAGTCCGTTTCGATATTCATATCGAAACGCGATCTCGACGAAGTCGGACGGGAAGCGCCTGGTTAGGCATTCATAAAAATATTATACAAGATTTATCGTTATTTCATAAATAAAGTAATTCCCAGCGTTCCTACTCTATACATTGTCCAAGGACCAAGGAGTGCAGTATTGTCCCACGTTTTTGCAGTGCGATTGCTTATTTGAGCTTTGCAACCAAGAGTAATACATCCTTGTGGTGCCAGCCAAAAGACAAGTTGTCCTCCTATGCCTGTTCCAAAAGTAGAATTGCTTCCTCCACCAAAGTCTTTATCCAAATAATATGAAGGAATAATAAATGCTTGAATACCTACAGTATTGGAAAGGATTGGTGTTCCAAAAAGCAGTTTCAAATACAATGAACCTGGATCACTCTTTTGATTAAATAACTTATGTCCGTAACCTAGGTATGCTCCAATAGAAATATTTTTCTTTTCCTCTAATGTATAACCCAACTCAATCTCGGGAACTGGATAATAAAAATTGGCGCCAACTGACCACCCTTTTCCCCAATTATCAGTTTTCGTATTCAATAACATAGGTGATTGATGAGTTTCTATTTCTTCAATGATTTTATCGACTTTCGTATTGATTTGATCAATTTTATTTTTAAGTGAATCTATTGTTGCCAGTTGAGATGTTGAATCATGAAGTGCTGGAAATCCAAAGGCCGATGTAAACAATAACCCTCCCAAAAGATAAATTGCTCTTATTTTCATTTTTGCTCCTTTAATTATTTTTATGATGCCTAACGGACCGGCGCTAAGCTGCGGCACTGCAAATTTGCAACATGCACCAAACGAACCAAGTTCATTGTACCAACTTTCAATTAAACACTAAACCTATGCTCGCCATGAATTTTGCAGTGAGCTCATTCCGTCAGCTTGAGCGCCTGGTTAGGCCGCCAACGAAGAAGTTATTGTTTTTGTTGAACAGCTTTTGCTTTCTCTTTCAATTCATTAATAGGCCAATTCGGAACTGAATCAATTTTCCCGTGTACTGGACATTCATATACATAACTCTCTCTCAAATTGACTCGACCCCAATCATTTGGATGCACAACTTGAACGGGAGGTGGTTGTACTATTTTATAGAATACTTTTTGACCACACCCTTGATCTGGACATAATGGACGAGGATAACCAATAAAAGATGATTTCCAAAGAAGCCCAGAAAATATGAAAGGAGATCGCTTAACTTTTTGAACAATGACTTGAATAAACTTCGCAACTGGATATAATGCAAGCGTTACAATGATTAACAACAGCGAGAGAGGAATCGATAAGACAATTTCTGTTTGACCCACTTTTATGAACCATAAGATCGCAGATACAAGCCAACCTATTATTATCACAAGATAAGGCCAAGCTTTGAAGAGGCTTCTTATAAAATCTAGAACCTGTTTAAGAGTTTTCATTTAATTCTTGACCTATACTAGTTGGCGGCCTAACTATGATTAGACGGACAAGTCCTGATAGCATGCATTTTCTGCATATTATACGGATTAGTCCAGATAATATATGTTATCTGGATCAGTCCGGATAATATATATTATCATGGATTTGTCTACTATTATGGCAATTATATACTTGACAAACAAACATTTATTTCGTATCTTTCAGGTGTTGAAATTAACCATTCGGAGTTGTTATGAAACCTATTAAAACCACAGAAACCAAGTTCAATAACTTCGTTGACTTTGGCAAACGCTTTCCCAATGAACAAGCTTGCAGAGAATATCTTGCTCAAGCGAGATGGAACGGAAAGCCCGCATGTCCTCATTGCGGATATTCTGAAAAAGTCTATCGAATCAATGACGGCAAGCTTTACAAATGTGCTAAGTGTATGAAACAGTTTACAGTACGAATCGGCTCTATCTTTGAAGATTCCGCGTTGCCATTGCAAAAATGGTTTATGGCTATCTATATACTCACCGCGCATCGCAAGGGAATTTCGAGTTGCCAACTTGCGAGAGATGTTGAGGTAACGCAAAAAACGGCATGGCACATGCTTCATAGAATTCGTTATGCTATTACAAATAAATCTTTCAATAAACCCTTGAACGGTATTATAGAGATTGACGAAACCTTTGTAGGCGGCAAATCTCACGGCATGGGCGGAGGTTATACACAACCGAACAAAACCGCTGTCTTTGGAATGTTGCAACGCGAAGGCGAAGTACGAGCACGACCTGTTCCGCGTGTAGCCGGAGAAATTCTTAAGCCAATTATTCGACAAAACATTTCGCCTGACGCTACGATCATGAGTGATGAATTCACTGGATATAAAACCTTGAAGAATGAATTTAAAAGTCATCAAGTAATAAATCATCGCAGGAAAGAATATGTACGAGGCGAAGTTTCCACAAACAACATTGAAGCGTTTTGGAGTTTGATGAAACGTGGAATATTCGGTACATACCACTGGACGAGTAAAAAGCATTTGCACAGGTACACCGACGAATTTACGTACCGCTATAATTCCAGAAAAATTACGGACATTCAACGGTTTCATGCGTTCTTTCAGTTTTGCTCTGGACGTTTAACTTACGAGGAGTTGACTCGTTGAAAGCATGTTTTATAGACTTGATACAAAAATTCTTTATTTCCTTTTTCATCAAATCAATATATTCTTGTGGGGGATTGTCGTTGACATAAAGTAATACACCCCAGACACAATCCTCCACGGCGGCATCAGAGGGAAAATACTTAGGATTAATCATGATAGGCACGCTCCATAATTTAAAAAACTATTTGGAAACCGAAGAAAAGAAAAAACAATTGTTTGAAGCCCTTGGAGAACTTTGCGCAATGGTCTCCATAACTGAAAATCTTATCCGTAGTATTGTTCATAGTATTATTTCTCACACAAACACAAAAATTTCAGAATGTGTAACATCGGACATGCACTTTATTCCCCTGACTCAATTAACGGTCAAATTATATGACCGCAAATTCAAGAACTTGAAGGATAAAGAACGGCTCAAAAAACTTATGAAACGCGCCAGAACTCTATATGGCAAAAGAGACGAATTTATACATTCTGAATGGATTGTCTGGTCGCATGATAGAGTGGAAAAAATTAAGCGTTTTGAAACAAAAATTGCCAATGTCGAAGATATAAACATTCTGATTGAAGAATTCAAAGATATCAATAAACGATTAATTGTATTTCGATACGACTTAGAACCATTTAATAAAAAATCTCTTTCTATAATAGAGTCACTTCTCACAGGGAAACCACTTCCATGAAAAAACAAAAGACGCAAAAGCCCAAAGCTAAACGCGAAAAACCCGTTAAACTCGATATGAGCTTCGATGAAGCTATGAAACGCATTGTTCGCGTTGAACCATTAAAGAAAAAATAGGAGCATCCCAATATGGAAGCCAAAGTCATCGAGCTACAAGAATTTGTCTCGCAAGCATTAATACAGATTATTGCGGGTGTTAAACAAGCACAAACAACAATCGGCAAAAATGGAGGTGAAATTAATCCGCTATTCCGCAGGATTAATCCCAATGATACCCATCTCATAGGATGGAGTGGTGACGCGAACATAATAGATGTGACCATAGCCCCGATAGAATTCGACCTTGCGCTTACAACCTCTGTCGGAGATGGCACAAAAGCAGGTATCGGCGTTTTCTCTGGACTATTCGGCGCGGGCGTACAATCACAAATGTCCAATACTGAATTACAATTAAGCCGGATAAAATTTTCAGTTCCCATTAGTTTGCCGATTCATGGTTACATATATCCGCGGGACTAATTCTTTCTATTGAAATAGTGGGCATTATCGTTTCATTGTATCCTGTATTCTTGCGTAACTTTTTTTGTGCTTCCTCAAAATTAGGAGCATATTCTGCACATTTGAACTGATGGAATAATTTCTTCTCTGGGCACTGTTCAAGAACAATCGCAACACTTGCAGTCATTTCATATAAATATAATTCATCTTTGTTTGTCATCTATATAATCGCCACTATTATATACACTACAACTACCCCTTACTTCTAAGGATGCTTTGGTACAACCTTTGTTAATTCAGCGCTTGCGCCAACATATCAGTTCACCTTCATGCTGTCGATAAATATCGTTACATTCACGAATTGCCAATCCCCGCGCTCAATGTGCGACTACGATTTCCTTCAAAACAATAACAATAAATTTTGATTTCTCAAGAACTGTCATTGGCGATCCTGCCAGTTTTTGGCATCCCGCTGTTTCGCATTTTTTGCGTCCCGTGTTTTTTACGGGATTAACGGGACCGAAGAGCGATGGAGCAAATCCCCAATGTAGCTGTCAGGATGAGAACCACTTTTGTAAAGTGTAATAAGTTTTGGAGTGAGAAGCAAACAAGTCTATGAGTCTATGAGCCTTTGAGCAGATGAGTCAGTAAGCAAATTAGCAGGTGAATAGGGGGAAGGAGGCTGTCCGGCTCACTTTCGGAAAGTCTTAGTGTCGAAGCTGCGATTACTTTCCGAAAGTTACTTCTCTCCGATTTGGAACCGCAGGGCTCATCCAATCGTCCGAAGGAAGAGCCGAATGTCGTGTGAGAACACGTTTCTTGCTTGTACATCCATTTCTCTCTATATTCTAAAGGAAATACACTACAAATTCGGAATTTTCAATGGTTCATCTTACTTCAGACAGGTTGTCTCAAATTCAAAAAGGCTTTGCCGGCAAGCGAATCGCTGTGGTCGGTGATCTCATGCTTGATCGATATTTTTGGGGAAAAGTCTCTCGTGTTTCCCCTGAAGCGCCGGTTCCTATAGTTGAGATAGATGAAGAGTCTACACGGCTTGGCGGAGCGGCAAATGTTGCGAACAATATTTCATCGCTTGGCGGTGTGCCGATTATGATCGGCGTTGTCGGCAATGATGCAGGTGCGGAATCGCTGCGAACGCTGGTAGCAGAAAAGGATTTTCCTACAAGTGGAATTGTTGTCGATGGCTCGCGTCCGACAACAATCAAAACACGCGTTTTTGCGCACGGACAGCATGTTGTGCGCATCGATCAGGAGGAAAAGGTCGATCTCAACGCTGACACACAAGGAAAGGTTCTTGCTGCACTTGAAAATCAAATAAAATCCCTGGATGGAATCATCCTCGAAGACTACAACAAGGGTGTGCTGACGAAAGGATTGATTAAATCCGTCATTCAGTTGGCGAAAGATCATAAAAAACCTGTTACCGTTGATCCAAAGTCCAATAATTTTTTTGAATATCAAGGTGTGTCTGTTTTCAAACCAAATCGCAAAGAGGCCGAAGAAGCGCTGGGTCGCTGGCTTCATACATTTGAAGACATGGAAGGAGCAGCGCGTGATCTTCTTAGAAAACTCACTGCCGACAATGTATTACTGACGCTTGGCGAGATGGGAATGATTCTTCTTGAACGAAACGGTTCGCTGTCGCGTGTGGAAACAAAAGCAAGACATGTTGCAGATGTCTCAGGTGCAGGCGATACCGTGATTGCAACTCTCACGATGGCGATGGTAGCCGGTGCATCTGTTCGGGAATCGGCTGCGCTTGCAAATTATGCCGGAGGAATTGTGTGCGGTGAAGTCGGTATTGTACCGATTGAAAAGGACATTCTTATCCAAACAATCTTGAAGGACAACACCAACGGAGGTAAACGTTAATGGGTGAAGTGGTCGTACGCACCGACTTTCTGAAGATCAGAGAACGATTGAAACGTGAGGGGAAGAAGGTCGTCTTCACGAATGGCGTTTTTGATATTGTACATCGCGGGCATGTGGAATATTTAACAAAGGCGAAAGCTCTTGGTGAGGTGCTTCTTGTAGGCATGAATACTGACGATTCAGTCCGCCGTTTGAAAGGACCGCAGCGGCCCATCGTCTCTCAGGATGATCGCGCCTTTGTGCTTGCCGCTCTTCGCGTAGTGGATTATGTCTGTTTGTTCGATGAAGATACGCCGTACAATCTCGTCAAAGCGGTTGTGCCGGATGTGTTGGTGAAAGGATCCGATTGGGCAATTGATTCTATTGTGGGTAAGGATATCGTCGAAGCGGCAGGTGGAAAGGTGCAAACGATCGATTATGTGCCCAATCGCTCCACGACAAACATTATCCAAAAGATTGCTAACAACGGAGCGCAATGAGCAAGCATTCTGCGATGTATCAAGAAGCCCACGAATGCATCGATGTGCGTCTTCGCCGTAACGGCTGAGTGAGAAAGAAAACGTGCGTAAGTTCTTTCGAATTACATATTATTTGGGCGGTATTTTTTTGTTTGTTCTCATCGCTATCATCGGGTATACCCAGACCCGCTCATTCAAGACATATCTTCGCAACACACTCCTCCTCAATTCACGCACTGCACTCAACGGTCAGCTTCAGCTCGGGACCATTGATGGCAACCTTCTCACCGGTTTTATGGTGGATAGTGTATCCCTCCGTGGATATGCCGATGAAATACTTTCATCGGAGCACATCGAATTCAAATACGATTTATTCGGATTTTTCTTCAAACGGATCGCATTCAACAATATTGTTATTGTGAAACCGCGCATTCACATCTACCGCTCCGTCGATGGAACGTGGAATGTTGTACGTCTCATCAAACCGACACAGAAGGATACCACTCCATTTGCCTGGACCATCGACATCAAAAGACTGAAATTGCAGGATGCAGAATTGGTTTTTACAGATTCTCTTCTTCTTGCTCAACGACAGATCGGTACATACGAAGTTCCTCCAGATAGTGTGATCGATTATGCACGGGTCCATCTTGCCGCACTGTCGTTGGAAACCTCTGCAAAAATTCAAAACGGCAGATATGAAGTGAAGCTGGGGAATCTCGAGTTTACTTCTCAAGAACCGTCATTTGCACTGAAACACTTCGAAGGAGATTTCTTGCTTACCAAGAACGAAGGGAGCGCGCGCAATGTGCATATTGAAACTTCAAAATCCCAGGTGCGGCTTGACGCGGGAATACAGGACGTTGATATTACATCCATATCGAATGTGGAAGAGTTGAAGATGAAGCCTGTCGATCTTACGGTCTCGGCAGAAAATATCGATACAAAGGAGTTGAAGCAATTTCTTTATCCGTCGGTTGACTTTCTTAATCGTGAACTGAACCTCCATGTGAAAGCAAGCGGCACATTTGGAGATTTGAAAATTGAAAAAATTGTCATCCAAATGCCTCACTCGTTCGTTCAGCTTCGAGGGCGTCTGCGGAATTTGCATTCCGCGAGCAATTTGGAAATGACAATACAATCGGATGATAACGTTATCGCACCGCGCGATCTCATCGATTGTTTGCCGGGCTTGAAGCTGCCGGATTTTACTTTTCTCGGCCCCGTCAAGTATTCTCTGAGTTATGAAGGGCGGCCGCTGGATTTCAAAGCACATGTCTCTTGCAGTTCTGCTGCAGGAAATATTGATGTTGACGGGAAAATGAAGATCCTTCCGGAAGATATCACGTATTCAGGAACAGTAGCTTTGCATTCGTTGGCATTGGGCACTCTTCTCCAGGACGGGAAGACGACCAGCAACCTCAATGCTCGGATGACAATCGATGGAACGGGCTTTGATCCACGTACCATGACCGGACTTGCAAGAATAGAAATGGATTCCTCATGGTTCAATGAAATGTCTGTGCAGCGTTCTGTCTTCGTATTCGACATCGCCGATGGAATGCTGCGATCTCACGTTGCGGCTTCCGTGGGAAGTGGTACCTATGAACTTTCGAGTTCTCTTCAGTTCTTCCCACAAGATTCGTCGAAGTACAACATCATTGCTAAAATCAGATCGCTCGATCTTGCTGAAGTGCTCAAGGACAAGCAATATGGGAGTGCTTTATCGTTTGATCTCACAGCGACCGGCGCCGCCGGGAAGGCCGCACGATCAGACACAGTGGAATTGAATTTCTATCGTTCGGTATTTGGAACAGAGGGGTTTGAATCGGGAGAGGCGACGGCAATATTCACTATGGGAGACAGTCTTCAGAGTAATTTGCAGGTAACGTCGACCATAGGTGATCTCGATGTGGCTGGCCGTTTTTCTCCCAGCTCATTTATCGCTGCATGGGATAATTCATACCGGCTCGTAACGGAAGCGGTCGCTTATCGGTTCCAAAGTCTGGATTCTCTTCGTTCCTACAATGGTTCAATCGCTGCTGGACAGGAATTTCAACCTTCACGTGTTGGGAGGATTTTTCCCATAGAATCGAAATTTCGATTGAATGTAAACGATTTCGGACCAATCGGACTTTTTATCCATATTCCGATGAGCGGACAGGGTATCGTGGAAGGCAGTATGGTTGGGGATTCAACAGCTCTGCAGCTCAAAGGCAAGGTGAACCTTGAACAATTCGGACTTCGTGCAGGAACAGACACGCTCGCCGCAGACACGGCAGCAATTCAATACTCCTTCGGTGGAATGAGTGCTCAAACGATATTCCAAACCTTTGATGCATCGGTTGAAACGAATCTGAAAAATTTTACGTTCGATGCTTTTCTCTTTAATCAGCTTTCCGGTCAACTCAATGTAAAATCCGATTCGAGTAATTTTCAATTTTCGACAGTCGTCGATTCTACAGCGCGAATAAGAATTGGAGGCGTGTCTCGAGTCAATGCACGCTTGATGGAATTTGAGATGCCGGAATTACACATCGAAGTAGGACAGTACGTTGCTGAAAACGCAGGTACGGTTCGGCTGGTTTTAGGGCGTGATGGATTTCGTATTCAATCGCTCACGATGGTCCATGAATCCGAAGAAGCGTTGTTCTCAGGGTATTTTAGTCCAACGGGGATCTCGGATTTGAATATCTCACTCAGCGGATTTCTTCTCTCCAATTTGAAACAGGTTCTTCACCGCGGACCATACGCAAAATCTTCCGTGCAGTTCGGCGGGAAAGTAGATGCAACGACTTCTTTCCGCGGGAGTTTCGAAAGTCCCAACATCATCGTCGATCTCAAAGCTGATGGAGTTCGTGCGGAAGATGTACTGCAACATAAGAGCCAAGTATTCGGTAAGGTTGAGTCCCACCTTGCATATTCAGAATATGTTCTCACGTTGCTGATGAAATTTATGAGTCATCCTGATGATCCACAAGCATCACCGGACTTGCTGCTCTCGGGGTCATTACCGTACGAATTTGTACTCGCACGAGAGGCGCCGCACAAGCTTGTAGGTCAAGTGGACCTTACCCTGAAAACTACCGGGATGGATGTAAAGTTTCTCGATCCATTCATTCCTGAAGTATCCAATCTTAACGGAATGATAACGTGTGACATGCGGATGAAAGGTCCTTTCGATGCTCCGCAGTATGAAGGATCAATGTCGATTCAGAATGCAAGTTTAGTGTTCGATCCGCTTGGTCTTCGATACATCTTGAATGGCGACTTGATTCCTGCGGGTGACCGAATTCAACTGGAACGCTTCACTATTCAGAACGACCCGAAAGAACCCCTGCACGTCGGAACGATGAAAGTTTCGGGGAGCCTCACTCTTCTTGGGCTAAACCTCAAACATTTTGATTTAGTGGCGCAAGGCGACCTGAAGGTAATGAGTGAAGATAAACGATTTGCAGGACAAAAAATCTACGGTAATTTGTTTGCGGCCACAGGTCCGGATGGACTTCACTGGCAGGGAGATTTCTCTGCGTCTTTGGTGCGTGGGGATGTATTCATCAAAGATGCGCAATTAGTATTACCACCGGACCGCGAAGTAGATTTTGCGCGTGCGAGTGTAGTGAATGTAACGTTCCATGATGATACATCGCGAACTGTCCCCCAAACCTCTGAAGAGCTCAAATCGAATAATGGCAAGAAAAAATTCATGCAAACCGACGGCAAGACTATAGTTGGTACAGGGTTTCCGCCTCCGTTATCCGAAGCTGTGCACAACTCGTTCCTTGACGGCATCAGCTATGATGTCGGTATCGAGACGCAGGGTTCGACCCAACTCCGGTTCATCTTCAACACACAAACGAGCGAAGAACTCTTCGCCGATTTTCAGGGACGCCTTTACTTTAGCCGAATTCCGGGAACTTCCCGTCTCACGGGCGAAGTAGACGTCGGCAATCGATCCTACTATAACTTTATTAAAAGGTTCGAGGCAACTGGAAAACTTCGCTTTACAGGAAATGTGTTGAACCCCGAACTCGATGTTTCCGCGACGTATGAAGGTAAACATGACACTACCAACCAATACCAGACATTTGGAGCATGCGTTGGACCTGATAAACCACATCAAGTATTGGTGACACTGCATATCACTGGAACACGGGATGAACCCAGAACAAAAATTTCTTTACAAACGAGGATTCCTCCTTCACTGGACTGGATGAATTGGCAGTGTGGAGATGAGGAAGGGAATGCAATGGCCTTTATTACTCTGGGCCAATATCTGAATGAACTTACTGAACAGCAGCGCACAGGGATCGGTACCAATCTGGGTTCCAGTGTTGGCTTCGCCATCGGCTCCGGAGTGCTGAGCGGCCCCGTGAGTGAGGCCATTCGCAAGAATTTCTGGGGAGGATTCCAATCGCTCGATGTCTTATACTACGGCGGACAGTTCGGCCAATCGGCAGATCTTCGGGTGGCGGGTCAAGTAGGAGAAGCTGTGATCCGTGCCGGGGGATACGTGTTTACCGGTGATCTTGGGAATACCAACGTGAGCGTAGAATTGCCCATGAGCTATGTGATCGGAGTGGAGAGGTTGCACCACCTTATTCTCACAATCGAACGCCGCGTAGAAGGCATTCAGAATGCAGAAGAGCAGCGCCGGGCATCAGATGGTGTTCGATTGGGCTATCGATTTACATTCTAAGGTTCTTTTCATGTCCATAGGAGTCACGAGTGTCAGCTAAAAATATCGGCGAGAGTTCTGAATCGCTTGATCAGCGTATCCTGCAATTTCTTGCACGCTTTCCGAACGAATCCTTTAAGTCAAAAGAATTATCACGGCGTATTGGTATACGTACTGAAAAGGACGAACAGCTATTCAAGAAGGCGCTTCGTTCGCTTCAAGACGACCAAAAGATTTTGCGAATCCATGGGAAGAGATACAGCCATCTTCACAAAGTACAACTCTTCTTCGGTGAGTTGGAAGTGACGTCTCGCGGTTTTGGAATCGTAACGGTTGAAGAAGGCGGCGAAGAACTCTTTATCGGGCAAGATCATCTTGGAGATGCATCGCATGGAGACACGGTTGAAGTTTCGCTTTTAGCACAAAGTACAAAACAGAAAGAACGCGGTGCGCGGCGCGAAGGTGAAATAGTGCGGATAATCAAGCGCGGTATTCGTACATTTGTCGGAACACTCGAACGGGTACGCAAACAATTCTTTGTTGTACCGGATGATCGACGACTGGCACGCGAAATCCTGATTGCCAAAGAACATCTCCGCGAAGCGAAAGATGGCGACAAAATTGTTGTAGAAATGGTTGCTTGGGGAAAACTTCATCAAAATCCGGAAGGACGAGTATTGGAGGTGCTTGGCAAATCCGGTGAGCTATCGGCGGAAATCCAATCGGTTGTGCGCGAGTATCATTTACCGACAACTTTTCCCGCTGAAGTATTAGGTGAAACGAATGCCATTCCATCAGACATCCCACAGTCTGAAATTGATCGCCGGCTTGATCTCCGCACGTTGCTCTGTTTTACCATCGACCCGGAAGATGCGAAGGATTTCGACGATGCAGTCTCTTTGGAGCTGTTGTCCGACGGTCAATACCGCCTCGGTGTACACATCGCAGATGTATCATATTATGTGCAGACCGGAAGCGCGCTTGATAAAGAGGCACTGAAGCGCAGTACGAGTGTGTATTTCCCTAACGGTGTCATTCCCATGCTGCCGGAAAAGCTTTCGAACGGCTTGTGCAGCCTTCGCCCGGATGAAGATCGGTTAGCGTTCTCTATCTTCATAAACATTTCTCCCCAGGGTAGTGTCAAAGAATATGAGATTGTCGAGAGCATCATTCGCAGCAAGCAGAGATTCAGTTACGAGCGTGTACAGGAATTTCTTGGAAGATTAGAACGGAATGATGTAATTCCGTCGAATGATCGTCCGTTCGCCGAAGCCTTACGGAATATGTACCAACTGAGCACGGCACTGACGAAGAAACGGTTGAAGGAAGGCAGCATCGATTTCGATTCTGCCGAAGCGAAATTCGACTTAGACGAACATGGCCAACCGATAAAAATCACAAAAAAAGTGCGTTTGGAAAGCCATCGATTGGTAGAAGAGTTTATGCTTTTGGCAAATCGCATTGTAGCGCGTCATATTGGATTTGTGAAAAAGGAAGAGAAAGCAAAGCCATTTCTCTATCGCGTGCACGATTCGCCCAATCCGGAACGAATCGGTGAACTTGCGGTGTTTGTAGAGAAGTTCGGATTTAAGTTGAACATTGATGGTGGTGTTACGTCTAAATCCCTGCAGCGGCTTTTAGAACAAATAAAAGGCACGGAAGTTGAAAACGTTATCAACGAAGTAGCATTGCGTTCGATGGCAAAAGCGATATATTCTGACAGGAATATCGGTCACTACGGCTTAGCATTCGATTACTATGCGCACTTTACATCTCCCATTCGCCGGTATCCGGATTTAGTAGTTCACCGGATGCTGAAGCAATACAGCGCAGGAATTTCACTCAAGGAATCGGACGCGCTTCGTCAACGCTTGCCGTACATCGCCAAGCAATCATCTGAGATGGAACGGTTGGCAATGGAAGCCGAGCGTGCTGCTGTGAAAGTGATGCAAGTGGAATTTATGAAGCGTCATATCGGCGATGAATTCCATGCGGTGATTTCCGGTGTCACGCACTTCGGCATCTTCGTGGAACTGACCGATTTGCTTGTGCAGGGCATGATACACATTAGCGACTTACGTGACGATTATTATGTGTATGATGAAAAGCAGTACACATTGAAAGGACGACGTACTCATAAGCAGTATCGGCTCGGCGATACGTTAGAAGTCAAAGTTGTGCGCGTGAATCCTGAAGAACGCCAGATCGATTTTGCTCTTATCGAAAGAGAAGAAGTGAAAACATTGCGACTGCATAAACACTGATACATGGATGAGGAAAATAAACGAGTTATGTAATCATTGCTCCATAGGCTCCTATGTTCATCACCGGTTTGCTTTTCGCTATGTTTTTTCTATAATAATTTTTAAGAAGTGATGATTGAGAAGAAATGAGGATTGTATGATACAACGTTGTATTCTCATCGGATTGATTCTTTGCGGAGTGGCGATGCAAGGAGTAGCGCAGAATTCTGTCTTTGGCAAAAATAAGGTGCAGTATAAAGATTTTCGCTGGCAGTATATCCAGACAGATCATTTTGATATCTACTTTTCACAGGATGGGTACGATATAGCACAGTTCACTGCCAATGCATCAGAAGCAGCGTATACATCGATCAAGAAGCTGCTCCGATACGAAATCAACAACCGTATCTCTTTTGTCGTCTATAACTCGCATAACGAGTTTCAACAAACAAATGTTATTGGTGAATATATGGAAGAGGGAATCGGCGGCGTGACAGAACTCTTTAAAAATCGCATCGTCATTCCGTTTGAAGGAAATTATGGACAGTTCCGGCATGTCATACACCATGAATTGGTCCATGGAGTTCTGAATGACATGTTTTATGGCGGCACGATCCAATCCCTTGTTTCCAGCAAAGCGCCGGTGCAGCTACCGATGTGGATGAACGAAGGTATCGCGGAATATGCGTCTTTACAGTGGGATAATAATTCGGATATGTTCCTGCGTGATGCAACCATACACGATTATCTACCGCCGATCCCATACTTAAGCGGATACTTTGCGTACCGCGGAGGACAGTCGGTGTGGTATTATATTGCTAACAAATACGGCGAACAAAAAATCGCCGAGATCTTCAGCAGTATTAAAAGTGCTCGAAGCGTCGATAAAGGATTTAGATCTGCCATTGGACTGACGGTGAAAGAACTTTCCGAGCGCTGGCAGAAGGAGCAGAAGGTGTATTACTGGCCCGATGTTGCCAAACGGGAAGAGCCCGCGGATTTTGCTTACAAGCGGCTGACGAACCACACAAAAGATGAAAACTTCTATAACACCAGTCCGGCAATTTCTCCACAGGGAGATAAGATTGCATTCATATCCGATAGGGATGATTATTTCGATGTTTATATCATGTCGGCATTGGACGGAGAGATTCTTGATAAAGTGGTGAGCGGACAAAGAACAAATGATTTTGAAGAAATGCATTTGCTCACTCCGGGTATCTCATGGTCTCCGGATGGAAAAAAAATTGCTCTCGCTGTCAAAGCAGGGGAACATGATGCGATCATCATGGTAAACGTCGAATCTGGTGAAAAACAAAAGATTGAACTTGATCTGGATGGCATCTTCTCGGTTGATTGGAGTAAGGATGGCAATGTGCTCGCATTTGTCGGAGTGAAAACACCTCAGTCAGATATTTACATCTATAACATTATCACAAAAGAGTTAAAGAACCTCACGAACGATATTTTCTCCGATAAGGATCCGGCTTTTTCCCCGGATGGTAAAACAATCTACTTCGCATCGGACCGCGGCGATATTACATCGCCATCCATGGTGCCGGAAAATTTTAAGATTTGGAATTATGATTTTGGACAGTATGATTTGTACTCGATCGATATTGCCACCCGGATCATTCGTCGTATTACCACACAACCAAACGGCAGCAAGTCTTCACCTGTCCTATCTCCTGACGGCAAAAAGATTTTATACGTTGCCGATATCAACGGCATTAATAATCTCTATGAGCAAACATTGGATTCGGGTAAGTTTTATCCCATTACCAACTCCATGAGTGGGCTGTACCAACTCTCGCTTTCACGTGACGGATCGAAATTAGTTTTCGCATCTCTGAATGAAGCAGGATTTGATATCTACTTGATGCTGCGTCCATTGGAACGGAAACTGAGCGTGACTTCATTGGAACCGACTGAATTCTATAAAATGAAATACCATCTTCCGCGGGAAGAAAAACCGAAAGAGGTTGTCTCAGTTCTTCCCGCTTCTGATACGATAGCGGTGCACAACAATGTTATAGTCGTTGCCGATACCATGGGAGGAGAGACGACCTATCATCCCGCCGCAAAGGCAGATCTTTCCAATTATGTCTTTTCTCCGGACGCGATACATGATACAACAAATGCCCTGCCTCCAATTTCGCAAGTAGATATCTCCGACAATCAGGATAGTGAAGGCAATTACATTCCGCGGCGCTATAAGCTGAACTTTTCGCCCGACCTTGTCTATGGCGCGGCAGGCTATAGTTCGTTTTATGGTTTGGAAGGAAGTACGATCATTGCATTCAGCGATATGCTGGGTGATCATCAAATCGTTTTTCAAACAAATTTACTCATCGACTTAAAAAACAGCGATTACGGCATCTCGTACTATTATTTACCAGGGCGCATTGATTGGGGTTTCCAGGCATTTCATAACGCAAAGTTTCTTGATCTTGGAACTGTAGATTCGTTTTCAGATACGCTGTACCGGTTTAGCACGTGGGGAGTTGGCGCAGTGGCGTCCTATCCGATAAACCGGTTTAACCGTATTGATGGTTCTTTGATGTGGCTGAATTTGTCGCGTGATAATTTGGACTATCCGTCAGAACCATCACAACAGCGATCACTTATTCTGCCGCTTGTGAGCTATGTGAGAGATAATTCGCTCTGGCAGGGGGCATGGTTCGGTCCTAATAATGGTTCGCGCTTCAACGCTACATTCTACGGAACGCCGAAGATCGGAAGTGAAGGATTGGATATTCAAACCTTTACTGCGGATTATCGGAGCTACGAAAAACTGGCGAAAGAATTCATCCTTGCGTACCGGCTTTCCGGCGGCATAAGCACAGGTGGAAATAAGCAAAATTTCTTTATCGGCGGAACAGAAGGGTGGATCAATCCAACACTTCAGGGCAATGAAATTCCTATAAAGAACGTGGAAGACTTTGCGTTTCTCACGCCTGTCTTACCCTTGCGCGGCTTCAATTATGCCCAGCAAATTGGCACACATTTCGCAGTCGCAAATATGGAATTTCGTTTTCCGCTCTTGAAGTATCTCATCTTTGGCGCATTGCCGATTGGGTTCGCCGATATCCTCGGTGCGGCATTTGTTGATGTAGGTTCAGCGTGGACCGACTCGAAGAGTTGGAAAATGTGGGCTAATGATCCGGGCTCAGGTGAAACAGTATTCAATGACCTGCTCGTTGGGACCGGAGTAGGTACGCGGCTATTTCTCCTTGGCATACCATTACGGATAGATATTGCATGGCGCTATAGATATTCCGGTTTTTCTGAACCATTTTATTACTGGTCATTCGGAGCAGATTTTTAAGCAGCCTTCGGAGGGTTAGAAAACCTTTGAAGACTTAGTGTATGTAGAACTGAAAGGTATCTTGATCTAATAGGGTTCATACGTTTTTAATTTTATCCTCTGCGTGCCGGGTAGAAGTCCGCGTTTCAGAAAGATCTTTTGGCCTTCCGCTGTGGCGACGTATGTGCCGAATCCTGCCGCCAAATCTACATGTGTGCGTGTGTACATATATATCGCACGTTTGAGAGGATAATAGTTCCGGTAGATGTTTGCCGGATGGGGAGAATAAAAATTATTCTTCGTTCCCTCCGGGAGTGCAAAGGCCGTGTCGGTGTCTTCTTTTGTGCGGCCAAGGTTGAGGATTTTCGCTTTCGAATGCGCTGAATCAATCCAACCCAGGGCCACAAAACCAAGAGACATCGGATCTTTTTCTACTGACTGCAATGTCTGAAGATCGGAAGAAGTACGTGTGATTTTCGAAGATATTTTAGCATAGGTATCACCTTGCTTCAGCAATCGCTGCTTAAGGTATTCTAAGATGTCCGATGAGTCCTGGTAATAGACTTTGATGGTTCCTTTCATCGGTTTGGCAAATGCGAGTTGTTCCCATCGCGAGACAGTTCCTGTCAAAATTTTTTGAATTTCTGTTGTCGTCATCTGTTGTGCTTTGTTTAACGGATGAACAACCGCAACGATCCCATCGTATGCAACAGCCAGTTCATTGAAGTCGGAAGAAATCTTTTTCACATATTCTTTTTCTTGCGGTGTGAGCGAACGAGGGAGAAAAACAATTCGTCCAGTATCTTGGACGAAGTGATGTGCTGCCGTTTCAGATGAAGCAATGGTGTATGTGATTTGGGCGCCACTTTCTCTATAGAGACTCAGAAACTCATCCACTTCGTCGATCATGACGGGAGCGATGGACTCCGGAACGAAAATGTGCAGCTGGCCTTTCGTTGTGGTTTCCTTTTGTTCGGTGCCGCACCCGAGTAAGAGAGCAATCAGAGCAGTAAAAATGAGAATACGCATGTGAGGTTCTTTCCTGATTGGTGAAGGTTCATGGGGTCGATGGAGAATTCTCCGTTGGTCGTTCTTCGACCCGCTGTAAAAGAATAAGGCCGGTGAGGAGGAGCAGCCCGATAGAGAGAATCGCAAGACGTTGATTGAAGTAGGACGAAACGAATCCGAAAACAAACGGTCCAATGATCGCAGATGCTTTTCCAAAGAACGAGTAAAATCCGAAGAACTCAGTTCTCTTTTCCTGTGGCGTAATGATCGACATAAGACCCCTACTGGTGGATTGAGATGAACCGAGTGCCAATCCCGCAAGAACCCCGACACCATAGAACATCGATTTGTCCTGAATGAAATATGCTATAATCACAATGCTCAGCCACAGAAGCAATGTTATGCTGAGCGTTCTCTTATGGCCTGTATGGTCGGAGAGAATCCCAAATAGGACTGCGCCAAATATGGCAGATGTTTGAACCATGGCAAAGTACACGACAATTTCGCTGACGCCCATCTTGAGAGTTTCCATGGCGAAGATGGATGAAAATATGATGATGGTATTGACTCCATCGATATAAATGAAATAGGAAATCAGAAATCGGGCCACATTGCGAAACCGCGGAAATTGCTGATACGTGGTTCGCAGTCGAGCAAAACCGATCAAGATAAAATCCAACTTGAGACTGGCGGTCCGTTGTTTATCCGGCAGAAACAGAAAAAGAGGAATGCCAAATACAAAAAAGAATGCTGCTGCGATAGGAAAGCTGAGCCGGACATTGAAGAGATTGTCGAGTCCGAATCCGCCCGCATAGAGTGGGTATACGACCGCCAGTGATGCAAGTGACCCGACATAACCGAGGGCGAATCCGTACCCCGACACCCGGCCATAACTTCGTGCAGTTGTAATCTCCAAAAGAAATGCATCGTAGAAAACGAGTCCGGCCTCAAACCCTATATTCGACAAAATCAGGAGTGCCATTCCGGCAAAAATCATTCCTGCATGCACAAAAAAAAGGCTTGCCGTTGCGAGGACACACAACGCGGTAAAAATTCCCAAAAATCTTTTTTTTCCCGCTCCATAATCTGATACTGCTCCGAGGACCGGTGAGAAAAGTGCCACGATGCACATGGAAATACTGAATGCGGAGCCCCAGAGAAAATCGCCCTGACCGCCGCTGCCGACGACAATCTCTTTGAAATAGAGGGGATATCCTACCGTCAGAATCAGGACATAGAATGCAGTGTGTGCAAAATCGAAGAGTGCCCATGAAAAAACCTGTCCGCGAGTTGCCGGACGGGAAGAAGATGAAGAGAGGGGGACGCTCATTATGGCTTGAGTTTCTTCGTCACATGAGTATCAACAAGTCCACGTCCCGATTTTCTGATTCGGCCTTCCTTTTTCAGATCTTCAAGAATAGAGTCAAGCACACCGTTGACGAACTTATCGCTTTTATCGGTGCTGTACGCGCGTGCAATTTCGATGGCTTCATTCATTGTGACTTTTGGAGGGATATCTTCAAAGTGCAATAACTCGCAAATACTCATTCGTAAAACGATCTTGTCGATAATGGCAAGGCGACTGAATTCCCAGTGTTCGACGCGTTGACGTATGAGGTCGTCTAATTCTTTGTTACAGTCAATGACCTTCAGGATGAGCTGTTTGGCGAAGCCGAATGATTCCGGCTGCTTCTGCAAATCACCGACGATGTTCTCGATGATCATCTCAATCGGTTCTTGAGATAGTTCATACGCATACAGCGCTTGTAAAACCCGTTCTCGTACTACTCTTCGTCGGAGGGACATATTGTCGTTATCTAAAGAACTTATAAATTTAATGGTTATACAGCACAGTCTAACTTATGTAAAAAATGGGCAGGAGGCAAATGAAGAATTACAGTAACTACTCTATAAATTCGATTGTAAGATTTCATCACTTAAAATGTACAAAACAAATTTCTCGGTGATTTTTTAATATATGAAATAGAAAAAAGAACAAGACACTCCTGAAATCTTTCCCTCGTTGAAGAGGAGTATGTGAAGAAATCTCAAAGAGAGAATATTAAAGTCACATCACTACGTTTTTAAGGGATGGTGAAAAAGTATTTTGGGTCAACAATGATGAATTTGTGAAAAGAACAGAAGAAAATCACTTTTCATGGTCACGTAGATACTATGTACAATGAAAAATTGGCTATTGTTATTGGTCGTAGATGATTGTTGAAGCGAAGTGGAAATTTCTCGCTTTATTCAAGAAAAGCTGGATTGTAGCCGCTCGTTACCTGGTGCAAGAACCAATGCTAAAAGATCAACTCCCCTTTTACTTCACCGGCCACGTGCCATCGATCTTCTGAGTGACGGCTGAAAGGAACTCAGGGTCGAGCGCAATAAATGATAAATCCGGATTCAAGATTTCAGCAAAGTCGTATTGTCGTTTTACAGCCTTTTGCAATGCCGCGATAGCTTTTTGTTTATTCCTCTGGATAGAGTAGAGGTCTGCGTTGCGGAATACAACTTCGACGGAATTGCTGTCGAGTCGCATCGCCTTATTCATTGCTGCTTCACCTTCAGGGAATTTCCCAAGGCGGGAGTAGATCAATCCGGCGTATGTGTGAGCAATTGCATCATTGGGATCGTCGTCAATGACTTGTTCCGTTATTGCTAATCCCTTTTTCAGCCATTCCTGTGCTGTGCTGATCTGGAGCGAGAGTTGATATGCACGTCCGATCCAATAGTAGTAGCGATAATTCTCCGGTGATATGCGAATCATTTGGTTGCAATATCGCACCACTTTATCATAGTTTCCTTCGCCGATCCACACGTTCTGTACATAATATGCCATGAGCATCAAATTATTATCCCCGGGCAGTTGTGCTTGCTGATATGAATTTTCTGCTCCGAAGTAGTCCTGTTTCATATGTTGAACAAGTCCAAGCGTAAAATGCGATTCGACATTTTTCGGATCATAGAGCAATGCGCTGGATGCATACGAAGTAGCTTCGTCAAATCTTCTAGCGATGAGAGAGAGGAGTGCGAGTTCCCGGTAGCATTCCGGATTTTGCGGAAGCAATGCCATACTCGAATTAATGGAAGATAAAGCCGAATAATAATTCTGTGAGAGACGATTACTTATAGCAAGAACTCGATAGCCAAGAGCGTTGTTGGGCGAACATCGCAGGGCTCGCTGTGCATATTCCGTTGCGGATTGAAGAAACTGCGGATCGTCCATCGTCTGGAACGTGTGGATTTGCAGATCAGCCAGCGATCCGTATGCAATACATAGTGAAGGATCGATTTGAAGAGCGGTCTGCAGTAATATTCTTGCAGAATCGACTTCCGCTCCGGATTTTTGCCGCATCAAATGGATGCCTTTTATGTATTTTGCAAGTGCGTCAGTGTTGGCAGGCTGTGATATAACAGGTACATCAGATCGTACTCCAATTTTATCGAGAACCTTTTGCAGAATTGTAATACGCATTTTACTGAATGTCGAGAGCGATCCTTCCACTGCTCCAATATCCGTGGTCTTTTCTTCGTCAGGAGTGAGAAGGCTGAGCTGGATGCTGTATCGTCCATCGTTTTCCTGAATGGTTCCAACGAGAAGATACTCTACCTGCAAGTTTGATGCGATCTTTCGCAGATGTATCGGATCGGACATATACAGAAGTGAAGATGATGGAGCAATGACAGTTATATGGTCGCATCGCGCAAAATCTTCTGCCAGCAGAATTGGAAGTGCATCCAATAAATCCAAATCATTCGTTTCACTTGTTGAATTTGTGAACCTCAAGATGGCAATCGATGCATGTTTGGGAAATATCCAATCGAAGATTTTCGGAAGAATAAAGAATGCTGCCAGTACGAGGATGACCACTGCTGCGATCTGAAATGGCTTTTTTGATCTTGGCTTCCGAATGATTTCCCGAGGAGCTTCAGTCTGTTTCTGTATTTGATCCTCTACTTTTTTCTGAAGCGTGGCAAACTCTTGAAAGTGTTGTTCCTCGTGTGATTGTTCTGCTTGAATACGCTGGAATTCTGCTTTCGCCTGTTCTGCTTGACGAATACGTTCCTCCAATCGTCGTCCGCCGGAATGGTTCGGATCGATGAGAAAAAGATCATGTAATACAAATGTGGCTTCGGTGAATTTCTCCTCTTGAAGCAGTGCTTGCCCCTGCTCGAGCAATGCTTCGATCTTCCGTTCTTCTTCTGAAACTTGCTTGATGGTAATCTCTGTCTGCTTGGCCCGCTTTCTCTCTTCCTGCTTGTATCGTTCTTCTTCAATTTGCATCAGGAGTTGTTGAGCTGCCACATGGAGCGGTAAGATTCGGAAAATCTCGTTTACTTCTTCTTCGGCTGCATCAAGTTCCTTCACCGTTAAAAACTCGCGAGCTTTTGCGAGATGATCTTGAATGATACGCTCGCTCTCTTTTTCCTGGCGCTCTCGTTCTGTCGGCGGACGCTGCTGCGGATCAAGTTTCGCGATTTCAGCAAGTTCATGTTCAGCCTTCTCCAGCGCACCTGCCTCGAAGAAAATCTCTGCTCGTGTATAGTGAGCAGCAATCTTCTTTCTTCGCTCTTCTTCCATTCTCGCCTGATCACCCAATAAACGCTGTTTGGTTTCCTCAATTCTTTTTGCTTCGCGAAATTCCTCCTCTTCGCGCTTTATTGCAACTGTATTCTGCTGTGATGACGATACCTGTTGAGCGGTGGCTGATGGTTGTGCAAGTTCAGGAATGGAATCGATGAGTACTTCGTACACCTCTATGTGACGAGATATGTCCTTAAGTTCTATCGATCCGACTTTAAATACCCGAAGCGGAAGTGCGTCCTTGATGTGTTCGTATACTTCCAAGGAGATACAAATGCGGTTTGGTTCAGTCATTGCTTCAATGCGTGAGACAACAGCTGTGTCTGCACCAAGAATATCGCCCTGTTGAATAGAGGTTTCGCTGAGATGAATGCCTACCCGAATTCTGATGGTATCAGATTCCGCTTTACCACGGTTAAAATTCCAAAATCGTTTTTGGATTTCAACAGCGCATTTTACAGCGTTGATGCCGCTCGGAAACTCCACCGTAAACGAATCGCCAAGGGACTTGATTACTTTGCCATCGAACTTGGCTGTGAGAACACGAATAAGAGCATCGTGAGTTTTGAGAAGTTCAAATGCCCGCACTTCGTCTTCCGAAAGCTTCTTGGAAAAGCCGGCAATGTCCGTGAACATGATTGCAGAGATCTTTTGGGTGCGCATTTCTGATGGATTGGTCATAACAGCATGCTCCTCGTTCAGATACAGGTAGACATTCACTACCTCACTTCAAAGATAGTGGGGTAGGAGTAGAATGTCAATAAAGTGTTTCATGAAGTTCACCGAAGTTGTTTTACAAAGGGAAGTGCCCCTTTTTGGCTGTGGTTATCTTTCTTTGTTGATATAGCATTTTTGCACGTATTCTCCTACCATTCTATGTGTACTGAACTGTGAAAGGAGTGTTTGCATAGCGTTTCGGATGCGTTTTAGCCATATATGGGGAATACCATCCTCATCCCGATTGTAGAACTCCGGAATGATTGACTCTGAAAGTACATGGATCAGTCTCTCAAAATCACGTTCATCTTGAGTTTCAAGATCGGTATCGTTTTGGTCGTCACCAATTTTCCATCCGTTCTTGCCATTGTAGCCCTCGCGCCACCAACCATCCATAATACTCAGATTAAGTCCTCCATGGATGGTAACTTTCATGCCGCTGGTTCCGCTCGCTTCAAGCGGACGACGCGGAGTATTCAACCAAACATCGACACCGGAGACGAGATGGCGCGCAACATTGATATCGTAATTTTCGAGGAAAATCACTTTGCCGATAAGTTCAGGGTGTCGTGTGATTCCAATAATCTGTTGTATAAATCGTTTGCCTTCATTGTCACGCGGATGTGCTTTGCCGGAAAATATAATTTGAACGGGATGTTGTGTGTCACTGAGTAGCGGAATAATTTTCTCCAAATGTCGGAATATCAGCGGTGCGCGTTTATATGTTGCAAACCGTCGCGCAAAACCGATCGTCAATGCATCGGGAGAAAGGATATGGCTTGTTGCAAACGATGTACCGACACTATAACCATACTGTCGTTCTACTTGCTGACGTCGAGCGTACTCCACGAGGTCGCGTCGCAGATTATAACGTAATGCCCACAGTTCCTCATCGGTAGCAAGTTCGTCATCTGCAAACTTTTTCCAGAACTTCGGTTCCATCAATTTCTCTGTCCAGTCAGAACCAAGCCGCTTGTTCCAGAAATCATGCGCGTGCGTTGTTGCCCATCCCGGTGTATGGATACCGTTGGTGATGTATCCAATGGGGACTTCATCCACTGTCTTTCCGGGGAAGATGTGTTTCCACATTTCCCTGCTCACGTGTCCATGCAGCTCGCTCACACCATTTGCTGCACGCGACATCTTGATGGCAAGCACGGTCATCGTGAATAGTTCATTTGTATCGGACGGATTCACACGTCCATAGGACATCAAATCTTCGTGCGTTAACCCTGTAGAATTCCAGAATTTGCCGAAGGAGTACGCCATCAATTCTGAATTGAATCGATCATGTCCCGCCGGTACCGGTGTATGTGTTGTGAAAACACACTTCGAGCGAACTACCTGCTCTGCCTCTTCGCGTGTTTTTCTAAATTTTAATTCCTGCTGCAGTAGCTCAAGCACGAGAAATGCGGAGTGTCCTTCGTTCATATGAAAGACAGATGGAGTGATTCCCAATGACTGGAGAAGCCGCACGCCGCCGATGCCAAGAATAATCTCCTGCCCGATACGTGTATCGATGTTGCCGCCGTACACCGTGGAAGTCAGTCCTTGAAAATGCTGATCATTTTCAGGAAGATTTGTATCGAGCAGATAGAGAGTTGCTCGCCCGACGCGTACCGCCCACGTTTGGAAATATACCGTACTATGTCCAATTTCAATAGAGTTGAGTAATCGCCCGCCTTCGGGCTGGAGAACCAGTTGAAGCGGGAGATGTTCCGGATCGTTTGAAGGATATGATTCTTCCTGCCAGCCATCAGCATTTAATCTCTGCTGGAAATAGCCCTGACGGTAAAACAATCCGATCCCGACAAACGGGATACCGAGGTCGCTTGCAGACTTTGTGTGGTCACCGGAAAGAATTCCCAGGCCGCCGGAATAAATCGGCAGCGATTCATGCAGCCCAAACTCAGCGCTGAAATATGCCACCGGATTCTTCAACGCTGTCGCATGGCGCTTTGCCCATGTCGATGGCTTTGTCATATAAGATTCAAATTCTTCGAGCACAGCATGCACTCTTCGTGCGAATTCATGATCGCGCAGCCGGGCATCCAATTCCTGGTTGGAAATTTCGTTCATCACTGCTACAGCATTGTGGTTTGAGTACCGCCAAACAAGAGGTGAGAGTTCTTTAAACACATGATGGGATTCCGGATTCCACGTCCACCAGAGGTTTCGTGCGAGTGCGCGGAGACGTACAGAGAGATGAAGATGTGAAAGATTTTTAGTTTTAAAAACTGCTAACATCGGACACCTATGACTGATTCAAATTCTTGTCTTAGAATGCAAAAAAATTGCTAATAAAACCAGATAGAAACGAATCCTAGAAAATCAAAAAGCGCGAACATGATTGCCCGCGCTTTTATGCAATTCTTTTCATTAAAATAAATACGTACTTTGCGGTTAACTCTTCTTAGGCACATCGACAATACAACGAACTGTATCACGTGCAATAAGCAACTCTTCGTTCGTCGGGATGACAAACACCTTCACACGGCTTTTATGTGTATTGATTTCTCCCTCTTTACCTCCAACCTTTTCATTGTTGAGCTGCTCGTCTATTTCAATCCCAAACCACTCGAGGTTGGCACATATGCGTTGTCGAATAGTAGCTGCATTTTCTCCGATACCACCGGTAAAGATGAGGGCGTCGGCGCCGTTCAATTCAGCCAAATATGATCCGATGTATTTTTTTGCACGCTGTGCAAAGATGTTTATGGCAAGTGTGGCGCGCCGATCCTGATGGTCTTTCGCTTCTTCCAGCAAATCGCGCATGTCGTTTGTCAATCCCGAAATGCCGAGCAATCCGGACTGTTTGTTGAGCAGTGTGTCGATCTCGCTCATCGACATGCCTTCTTTGTGTGAAAGAAACTCAAGCACTGCCGGATCAATATCGCCGCTTCGTGTTCCCATGACCAATCCTTCTAACGGTGAAAGCCCCATCGATGTGTCAAACGAAGCTCCATTCTTGATTGCGCATGCTGAACATCCATTACCGAGATGTATTGTTATAACATTAGTCTCTTCCCGCGTCTTTCCGGTGAGTTGCCGGTAACGATATGCCACGTACCGGTGCGATGTGCCATGGAATCCATATCGCCGGATTTTATGCCGCCGATAGAGTTGGTATGGAATAGCATACAGGAATGATATCTCCGGCATGGTTGAGTGAAATGAAGTATCAAACACAACTACTGCCGGTATACCGGCGCCAAGAAGCTCGCGTGCGGCATGAATACCTTTGAGGTTTGCCGGATTGTGCAGCGGGGCAAGATCGATGCAGTCTTCGATTCCGCGAATAACCGCATCCGTGATAATCGTAGACTTCGTAAATTGCTCTGCGCCATGGACTACGCGATGCCCGACCGCATGAATATCCGCGAGCGATTGAATATCGGGAATTTTGGCGTCTTTCGAAATAATCCATTTAATAACATGATCAAGCGCAGCGCGGTGGTCGCGCAGCGGAGCTGCATGTTTTACTGCTGTTTTACCGGCAGCCTGCAGTGAAACGAGCGCCTGGCTCCCGATACGTTCGATGAGACCTTTGGCAAGTTGTTTGTCTGCATTTTTCTCAATCATTTCAAGATCGGTTTGAATTATCTGAAATTTAAGAGACGAACTGCCGCAATTTAAAACAAGAATATTCATATGTTCAGTCTGAAGTTTTAGATGATAAAGAAAAAGTAGTGACCCCTTTTAAGGATTTCATCACTTTATTGATAATAAAATAGTAATCTTAACGTACAGCTTTGTTGTTGAAAACTCAAGTTAGGAGTGTTTCATTTTCCAGATTTTTTCCGCTATCTTCATTCACGAAATGAACTTGTATACGTATTTGCGCAAAAGGACTCTTACGTTCAAAAGCTTCAGCAACGGAGCGCGCATCCACATTTATTCGACATGAAATGAAGAAATTCACACTGAAGCCGCTCCCCGGCGATCATCTCCATCTTGTTCAGCCGCAGCACCTGCGCATCAACTATCAACAGGAATTGAATCCTGCGCAGTACGAAGCGGCGACATCAGTCAATGGCCCGCACTTGATTATTGCCGGAGCGGGAACAGGGAAGACGCGCACAATTGTGTATCGTGTAGCCTATCTTGTGGAATTAGGTGTTAAACCGGATTCGTTGTTGCTGCTGACATTCACGCGCAGAGCAGCACAAGAAATGTTGAGAAAAGCGTCGATTCTATTGGACAGTCGATGTGAGCAAGTCTCAGGCGGAACATTTCATTCGTTTGCGAACAACGTCCTGCGAAAATATGCCAGTCAACTTGGATACGAGAACAACTTCACCATTCTTGATCAAGCGGATGCTGAAGATGTTATCAATCTGATTCGTACGCGGATGAAATTTGATACAAAAGAGAAACGTTTTCCGCGCAAAGAAACACTCTATGATCTTTATAGCCGTTCACTGAACACGGTGACTCCTGTGAAAGAACTGCTGGCGATGGATTATCCCCAGTATCTTGAAATCGAAACCGACATCTCTACGCTTCACGGTACCTATGTGAAATACAAACGTGAACACAACTTGATGGACTACGATGATTTGCTTTTGAATCTTGCGTTGTTGCTGCGCCAAAACGAAGCAGTGCGTGTTACGCTTTCTGACTGCTATAAATATATTATGGTGGATGAATATCAGGATACCAACCGCACTCAATACCAACTCGTCCGGCAGCTCACGCTGCTCCATCAGAACCTGTGTGTGGTGGGCGACGAGGACCAGTCGATTTACCGCTGGCG
>PLMS01000036.1 GCA_003142575.1 Ignavibacteriota bacterium | reverse complement strand
TTAAGTTTTTATAATTAACTTTTCAGTACCTCGTTGGTTGGGGAATATTTAATTTGGTTAACAGCATGAACTTGTTTCGTTTTGTGTATATTGAAAATTATCAGCGCCGCAGCTTACTTGTCCGCTGTCTTTTTGGCGGAGCGCCCGTCCGTTAGAACACACGAAAAAGAAATCACATAAATATGCCAGCCAAGAAAAAGATATTCTCGACAACATTTGCAGAATACACTGTTACAGGTGAAATCGGTAATGGTGGATCCGGTATTGTCTATAAAGTTCAGGCTGATGATGGTCTTGTTTTCGCTCTAAAAGCGATTGATCCCGCCAGGACTACATCTCAACGAACTAAAAGGTTCAAAAATGAAATATTGTTCTGTCAGAAAAACGAACATCGGAACATCGTCAAAGTTCTCGATTGGGGGTTCATCTCTAACGGAAATATGCGGTTTCCATTTTACATTATGCCTTACTATCCGCAAACCCTTCGTTCGCTAATGCATCATGGTATTGCACATGAGAATATAATTCCTATATTTTCCCAAATTCTTGATGGAACGGAATGTGCTCATTTTCTAGGCGTTGTCCATAGAGATTTGAAGCCAGAAAACATACTTTATAATCCATCCGAAAATGTTCTTGCCCTCTGTGATTTCGGAATAGCACACTTTTCCGAAGAATCGATGTATACAACTGTTGAGACACGGCCATCCGAAAGGCTTGCGAATTTTCAATATGCAGCACCGGAGCAAAGAATAAAAGGAACCAAAGTAGATTCTCGAGCCGATATTTACTCCCTCGGTCTTATCCTCAATGAAATGTTTACCGGACGCTGCCCTTCAGGTACGGGATTCAAGAAAATCGCTGATGTAGCATCTGGGTTCTCTTACCTTGATGAACTGGTAGAACTAATGATGCAGCAAGTACAAGAGGCTCGGCCACATACAATCAGTATCATAAAGGACAGTCTTATCGCGAGGAGAAATGAGTTCGTAGTTCAGCAAAAACTTAATGAACTAAAGAAGCAGGTTGTTCCTACCTCAGAGATCGATGACCCACTTGTCATATTTCCGCCATCACTGAAAGATGTCGATTATCGCAATGGTGACATCATCTTTATCTTGTCTTGCCAACCAAGCCAAGAGTGGGTTCATTCATTTCAAAACATCGGAAACTATAACGGAATCATGGGCAAAGAACCTGACAGATTTAAATTCTCTGGAAACCATGCAATGATTTCATCTCCAGAAAGTTGGGTTCAGGGCATTGTCGATAATTTTAAGAACTATTTGGATCAAGCAAATAAAGATTACAAAGCATTGAAAGTTAGCCAACGCCGTAGGGAGGAAGAAGATCGCCGACAAAGATTACGCAATCAAATTGAGGAAGAAGAGAGACGTCAACGAGTAAAAAAGAGCATCGTAATCTAATCGATTTTGAATCTGATAATCAGTTATATCATCGCGTATGTTCTAATCAGGCACTTCCCGCTAAAGAACAGCGGGATTTCGCAAACAGCGCTCAACAAGCTCGGCGTGTCTAGAAGATTGAATCTTGCATAATGTATCATATCATCACAACTGCCGGTTTCCCACCTCATTAAACATCTTTATTTCCCCCAAAAAACTACTTGACAAATCAGAGTCAGTTATTTATATTGGAAACGTAAGAAACGATAATAGTTTCCTAATAGAATAAACGAAATGGTTGTAATCATTATAAGGTATACCCTTTTTTTCTTTAGGAAACCTATAATACCATTATAGTTTCTATCGGAGATTTAAACTATGTCCGAAAATGATGACGAAACAAGAATAATCGATGCGGCTTCCGACAGGTTCATGGATGCCGGGTTCTATAAAGTTACGATGGATGAGATTGCGTCGGATCTTCGAATGTCAAAAAAAACTGTCTACAAATTTTTTCCAAGCAAAGAAACTCTCTTGAAGGCAATCGTTCATACATTTATGAGGAAGGTGGAAGGAGAAGTGCAGGGAATTGTTTCTTCAGACAAACCGATTGAAGAGAAACTNNCAGATGTTCAGACAGGCAAAGAAGGAGGGAGTCTTTCGCGAAGACCTTGATCCAGATCTTTTTTTTCTCATATTGACCACGGCAATTCAAGGCATTATGAATCCTCAGGTACTTTCTCAACAGCCATTTTCGGCAGAAGAAGCTTTCAAAGGCATTTTCAGAATTCTCTATGAAGGCGCTTTTACTCAAGAAGCACGTAAACGATTTCAATTGAATAACTGATGTTAAGCAACCTTATGAAAATATCAATATCGAATATTTTTTGCACCGTTGTTCCACCACCCCTCATAAAGTGTATCTGCGTAGCTATAGTAATTCCGCTTCGCGGATTTCTTCATACGCTCCTCCTCCACGAGGAGGGGACAAGGGGAGGAGTGCTTTGTTCTTTTTCTTGAGATTTCAAAAAATAAACAACGAGAAAAGTGAATAACCTTAGTCTCAACAAATGAATCATCGAGGTATGTATGAATAAAACTCTAGCAATTCTTTTTTGTGCCGTTCTTCTTTTTGGCTGCAGCGGTGGTGATGGAACGACCATCTCGGCAACCGGGACCATCGAAGCGACGGAAATTACTCTGAGCGCTCAATCCGGCGGACAGGTCAAGCGCATCATAGCCGACGAAGGACAGCTTGTCCGGGCAGGCGATACGCTCCTGATTATCGATGATACCGATTGGCAGTATCAATTGGATCAGGCGCGCGGCGGTTATGAAATGGCAGAAGCCCAATTTCAGCTTGCTCTCAAAGGAGCGCGCGAAGAAGATCTTATTCAAGCAGAAGCAAATTTTAAAAACGCTGATGATGATCTGAAGCGCATGGAAGATCTTTACCGTGCGAAGAGTGTCACGGAGAAGCAGCTTGACGATGCAAAAACCCGGTTTACCGTTAGTCAGCAGATATGGGAAAAAACAAAACGCGGTTTGCGTAAGGAAGAAATAGATGCGGCCCGCGCCCGGCGCGATCAGACGAAGGGGTTGTTCAGTTCTCTTCAAAAAAAGGTAAGCGACTGCAATGTCGTCGCTCCGACTGCCGGTACCATCACCAAGCGTTTTGTGGAACAAGGTGAACTTGCCGGTATCGGTACGGCACTCTATCGCGTCTCAGACCTCTCATTGATGGATATTACAATTTATGTCACGGAAGTTGATCTTCCGAAGGTTCAACTGAATCAGAAAGCGGTCGTGACTGTCGATGCATTTCCAAACAAAGAATATGACGGGAAAGTGGTGTTCATTTCATCGATTGCGGAGTTTACACCGAAGAATATTCAAACCAATGACGAACGGACGAAGCTCGTGTTTAGTGTCAAAGTGAAAGTACCGAATCCCGATGGTACATTAAAAGCCGGTGTACCAGCGGATGTGATATTGCATGTGGCAAAGAGATAAGGTTGTTTGTTATGGCTGAAGCCATTATTCTCGATAATGTTGTGAAGACGTTTAGTGAAGGACTGAAAGATCGTCTCGTCGCTGTGGATCATCTCTCTTTTACTATTGAGCGAGGAGAAATCTTCAGTTTGGTCGGACCCGATGGCGCAGGGAAGACGACAACGATCCGGATGATGTGCGGAATCCTGCCACCGACGGAAGGAAGTATTTCGTTGTTAGGCTATGACATTCAAAAGCAAAAAAGTGAAGTGAAGAAGCACATTGGCTATCTCTCGCAGAGATTCAGCCTCTATCAAGATTTGACAATTGATGAGAACATCGACTTCTTTGCTGAGATCCATAAAGTGTATAAGTATAAAGACAGGAAAGAAGAACTGCTTACTTTTACACGGCTCACGCAATTTCGTGATCGCCTTGCAGGGCGTCTTTCCGGCGGCATGAAACAAAAGCTTGCACTTGCGTGTACGCTGATTCACACACCGGATATTATATTTCTTGATGAACCGACTACCGGTGTGGATCCCGTTTCCCGACGTGACTTTTGGAAAATATTATCGAGTCTTCTCAAATCCGGAATCACTATCGTTGTCAGCACGCCCTATCTCGATGAAGCCGAGCGAAGCACACGTGTAGCGATGATGAACCAGGGCAGGCTTCTCACTTGCGATACGCCGGAAGCTATTAAATCATCTTTTCATTCTGAAGTGATTGAACTCGTTTGCGATAATGTACGAGCTGCTTCGGAAGTGCTACTGCGATCCTTCGTGCGAAAAGATATCCAATTGTTTGGAGACCGTCTGCACATTTTGGTTCAAGATGCGAAGATGAAAAAAAATGAAATTCTACGAACTTTAAAAAAAGAGCAGATCGAAGTCCGCAGTTATCGGATTATTCCGGCATCGCTGGAAGATGTTTTTATTGCGAGTTTAAATGTATGACTTTCTTATGAGTAGTTATGTCGGGAGTTTGTTTCTGACAATCAGGCTCGAAATATCGTTTTGATTATGTTTTAAAGTAACTGCTCAGTGTATATTTTATTAGAAATAGAAAAATTATTCCCTCTCCTCATAGGAGAGGGTTACTTGTCCGCCGGTCTTTTGGCGGAGGGTGAGGTCAAAGAACAACAGACCCACCTTAGTCCTCCCCTAAGAGGAGAGGAGATCAACGAGAAAATTGTATTATCGAAGAACACACTGAGTAGTTACGATTTAAGATAATATTATGAGGTCTGTATGAAAAAGATTTTATTTCTAATTCCTTTCTTCCTAGGCAGTGCGCTCTTTGCGCAACAAACAACGCAGCCGTTACGGCTGACTGATTGTATTGAGCAGGCATTAGGTCAAAATCCATCGATTCAGATGAGTCAGGCAAAGGTGCAGGCAGCGGAGGCGCGTTCATCAGAGGCGACGACCGTATTGCTCCCTCAACTGAAATTAACAGGACGCGCGGAAAAATTGAGTCCGGTCGATCCATTCGGGATTGATATTCAGACGCCGTTGTTTAGTTTTTCAAAAGAAATATTTCCTTCTATCAATGAAAACTATGCCCTGAGACTTTCCCTGCAACAGCCGCTCTTTACCGGATTCAAGCTTCTGAAGAATCGGGAGATGGCTGAACTGAATGCCGGTGCGATCCGTGAAGATCTCACAAAGGATCAATCGGATTTGATTCTGAATGTCATCATTGCTTACTGGAATCTCTTTCGTGCACATAAAGTGGAAGAAGTTATTCGCCAATCGATCGAACAAATGTCCGAGCACCTCAAAGATGTCACGAACCTCGCGAAGCAAGGTATGGCAACAGATGCCGACGTCATGAAAGTGCAAGTGCAGTGTTCAGATGTAAAAGTAAAGCACATCGAAGCACGGAATGCCATTCGCCTTGCATCGATGGCGCTGAATAGTATTCTTGGAAATTCTTTGGATTTACAAGTGATGCTGAGTGATACGCCGACAATATTCCAGGGAACGGATGTGCCGGTGCTTCATGAAGATTTACAGATATTGCAAAGACGTGCTCGTGATCATCGCCCTGAATTGAAATCGATGCAGTTACGTCATGACATGAATAGCGCAGGTGTCACTGCGGCAAAAGGGGGCTGGTATCCGCAAATATTTCTTGTTGCAGACTATGATTATGCCAAACCAAACCAACGAATCATTCCACCAAGGGATCAATGGGATGGAACATGGGATGTCGGTGTGACCCTTCAATGGAATATTTGGGATTGGCTTGCAACACATTATCAAACTGTACAGGCACAAGCCGCCTTGCGTCAGACGGAAGCGGGGATGACGCAGTTGAACGATGCAGTGACATTGGATGTTGCACAGCAATATTTCAATGCTCAGACGGCTAAGGAAAAAGTTGATGTCGCATATGATGGAATGCAGCAAGCGCAGGAATCGTGCCGCATGACTTCGGAAAAATTTAAAAACGGTATTACATCCAACACGGATATGCTTGATGCGGAGATTGCACTTTTGCAGGCAAAGCTCACGCATACACAGTCAGTGGTCGATTGTACTCTTGCATTGGCAAGATTGAAAAGAGCGATAGGAGACAACGAGTGAAGTTGTGGGCTGGCAAGAAAGAACGGCAGATCAACAATACACAATCCGACCTGGAGTATGCAGTCGTTGCTGACCGTTTGACGAAGAAATTCGGAAAATTTGTCGCGGTCGATCACGTCAGTTTCAAAGTGAAACGAGGCGAAGTATTTGGTTTTCTTGGACCGAATGGCGCTGGAAAGTCGACCACCATTCGCATGCTCTGCGGAATTCTTTTACCGACCGAAGGCACAGCAAGTGTTGATGGATTTGATATTGCGAAACAGTCCGACGATGTGAAAGCACATATCGGATACATGTCGCAGCGCTTTTCTTTGTACGAGGATCTTTCCGTTGAGCAAAACATTAACTTCTATGGCGGCATTTATGGTCTTGACGGCAAGCATTTGGAAGAACGCAAGCGCTGGGCGATTGAGATGGCTGGATTAACCGGTAAAGAGACAATGCTGGCTCAAGCGCTTTCAGGTGGATGGAGGCAGCGATTGGCACTGGGGTGCTCTATTCTGCACGAACCACCGATTTTATTTCTTGATGAACCGACAGGCGGTGTCGATCCGGTATCGCGGCGCAACTTCTGGGATTTGATTTATGATTTGTCGCACCGCGGAGTGACCGTATTTGTCACCACACATTATATGGATGAAGCGGAACATTGCAACACGATTGGACTGATCTATAACGGCAAGCTCATCGCTGCCGGTTCCCCGACAGAATTAAAGCATAACCTTGATCGGTATTCTATCTTTGAAGTTCACTGCACGCAGCCTGTGGATGCGATGGAGCTGCTTCGGGGACAACCATGGATAGCAGAAACATCGATTTTTGGATCGGCATTTCATGTCAGTACGTTCAATGAGCCCGACACAGGAAAAAAAATTAGCCAGTTACTGGCGAAGAATAAGATTCAGACAGAGAGAATCGAAAAAATCATTCCTTCACTCGAAGATGTCTTTATTCACATGATTGCCGAAGAAGATGCACGGAAGGACGGAGATATTCATTTATGATAGCTACTCAGCGTATTCGATATTAAGTATCCATAATTTAAAACGTGCACAGCAGATTTCTTTTTGATTATGATGTGAAATAGAAAAAAAGAACAAATCACTCCTCCCCATTTCCCCTCCTCGTGGAGGAGGAGCGTATGAAGAAATCCGCGAAGCGGAATTACAATAACTACGCAGACATATTTATGAGGGGTGGTGGAAAATGGTTTTGGTAAATAATGATGAATTTGNNAAAAGTTAGAATAATCACTTTTATCGATTTGAGTAGTTACCATTTATGACAATAAAATATTCTCTGAATATTCTTCCTATTGTGCGGAAAGAATTTCGCCAGATCATACGAGACAAGCGTATTCTTGGTGTTTTATTATTCTTTCCTGCGCTGATGCTCTTTGCGTTCGGGTACGCATTGAACTTCGATGTAAAAAATACCAGAATGGCGGTGTATGATGAAGATAGAAGCAGTGCGAGCAGAGATTTTATTCAACAATTCTTTACTTCGGAGTATTTTGTTAAAGTTCAAACGTTATCAAGCAAAGCGGAAATCAATGATTTGCTTGATGGAGAAAAAGTTCGTGTCGTATTAGTTGTGCCGTCTTCATTTTCGAAAGACATCCAACGGGGAAAATCTGCGTCTGTCCAAGTCATCGTCGATGGCGCTAACTCCAACGCAGCAGCGACTGTTCTGGGATATATCAATGCCATGATCCAACAGTACTCACTCAAGATTATGGCTGAGTCATTTATGAGAATAGGGGGGCAGCAAATCACCTTGCCAATCGATTTTCAACCGCGGGTATGGTATAATCCGGAATTAAAGAGTGCAAAGTTTTTAGTCCCGGGGCTTATCGCTTTTATTCTCATGATAACAACGGTGGTTTCCACGGCACTCTCGGTCGTTCGTGAGCGTGAGCTCGGCACCATGGAACAAATCATGGTCTCGCCCATTAAACCTATTGAATTGATCCTCGGCAAAACCATACCGTACATTATTATTTCTCTCATTGCAACAGCGGTCATTTTGTTTTTGGGATATATCTTGTTCGATGTGAGCATCAAAGGAAGCATTTTCCTTTTATCTATAATGACGATCCTTTTTCTCGTCGGGGGATTAGGAGTCGGGATGTTGATCTCGACGCTCGTAGAGACGCAGCAGCTCGCATTCATGATCGCCGTCATCGTTTCGATGCTGCCGACGTTTATCCTTTCGGGCTTCGTATTTCCGATCCGCAATATGCCGGCGATCATCCAGGGGATCACATATCTCATTCCGGCGAGATATTTTCTCGTCGCCCTGCGTGCAATTATCTTAAAAGGAGCCGGAGTAAGTGCTTTCTGGGATCAGGCGATCTTTCTTACAATCTATGCCGCGGTGATGATCGGAATCAGTTCGCTTCGTATGCGGAAGTTCCTTGCGTAAGGGAGAGACCATGAACATCATTTTCCACATTATCAAAAAAGAATTCATCCAGTTTCGCCAGGACAAGAAAATGTTCATCGTGAGCTTCATTGCGCCGGTATTCCAGCTGCTTGTCCTCGGATATGCCGCGACGTTCGATGTCAGCAAGATTCCCATGGTTGTCTGCGATTTTGATAATTCGGCGTCAAGCCGGGCATTGGTCCGGAACTTCACCAGTACAGAATATTTTAGAGTTGTCGGATATTACGACAAAACCTCCGAGATCGATAATCAGTTGGATGATGGGCATGCCTCGATCGCGATGGTCATTCCGAGAGGATTTGAAAAGAAAATGGGCGCCGGACAATCTGCGTCGCTTCAGGTTATAGCAGACGGCACGGAAACAAGTTCGGCGACGATCGGTCTCAATTATGCGTTTGTCATCGTGAGCACGTATTCACAAAATATTGTTCTAGAATCGCTCATCAAACGTGGTTCCATNNAAAAGCCGCAATTTTATGGTGCCCGGAGTGCTTGGATTACTTCTCATGGTGATGACTATGATTCTGACATCGCTGGCAATCGTTAAGGAGAAAGAACTCGGTACACTCGAACAGCTTGTCGTCACACCCATCAAACCGTATCAACTTATTATCGGAAAGCTTGCCCCATTTTTTGTTATCGGAGTTATCGATGTTATCCTTGTTGTTTTTTTCGCTTCAGTGGTTTTCAGTCTTCCGGTGAAAGGCGGTGTGCTGCTCTTGCTTGGATTGAGTTTAATTTTTTTAATGACAACCCTTGGACTCGGACTTTTCATTTCTACCATCTCGCGCACACAGCAGCAGGCAATGATGACGGCGATCTTCTTCTTTATGATGCCGATGGTCTTTTTCTCCGGCTTTGTTTTTCCGATTGAGAACATGCCGGTCATCATCCAATATGTATCCTACCTCATGCCGCTGCGTTACTATTTTGTTATCGTGCGCGGGTTGTTCCTCAAAGGGGTCGGCATGAACATCCTGTGGACTCAGGCGCTGGCATTGTTGATATTCGGCAGTGTCATTTTGAGCTTGAGTGTGATGCGATTTCAGAAAAGATTAGGGTGATTCTCCTTGTTCCTCGCAACGATTTTTTCTTTTCTTTTTGAACAACCTTCGATTTGTGAGATTCAGAGGTGCATTGGCTGTAACGAAATCGTTACAGCCAACCGGTGAAAATACGACAGAGAATTATTTGACAAGAAGGCAAAATTTCTCTAACCTTTCATTGAGAGCAGAGGTGTAGGGGAAATTACTATTTTCCTTTGCTAATACAAAAATCCTTCTATTCTATTCTATTCTATTCTATTCTTTGGGAGGAGAAGGATTATGAGTTCTTAAGAAGTCGAGATCGTGAGAATATTAAATGATGAGAGAAACACGTATTACAAAAAGTGTTGCGCGGATATTGACGAATATTTCGATCCTCGCGTTGCTATCGCTTTATTCCAATGCCATTGATTATTGAAGGACATCAACGATGAAGCAATTTCTGATAATGAGTGCAATACTTGTATGCATCAGTAATTTTTTAAAAACAACTCGAATAATAAAATTACAAATATCATTTAATAATTAATGGAGAATAAACATGTATCTTACAAAGGTAAAAGATCTTCTTTTTGTTGTTTTCATTCTTGTAGTCACGACCGTGGCTGCATTCGGACAAATTAATATTAGCACAGGCATCACCGGTGGTTTGAATTTTGCCACATTTGGTGGGAGTGATGCAAGCCCGTTTTCGCCGACAATAACTACTCAATTTGCAGCAGGCGTATTTGCTGAAATCAGCTTTCCTCTGATCCCAATTTCAATTCAGCCTGAAGTCCTGTTTAGCATTAAGGGGAGCAAAGGAATATATAATTCTGGTGCGGTAATAGACCGTGGAGGTATTTTTACAGATAAAAATTCATATGTCGAAATACCGATTCTTGTAAAATATTATTTTCCAACACCAATCGTAAAATCCTTTATTTTTGCTGGTCCTTCGGTTGGATTTTTGGTTAGCGCAAAAAAGACAGTAGCCTATGTCAATGAACCTCAATTAAATCAAGAAATTGATGTCAAGGATCAATTCAAAAGCACCGATGTTGGTGCTGTAGTCGGCGTGGGAGCAAAAATACCCTTGACTGTTGTCGATCTTACAATTGATGCCCGTTATAATTACGGCTTCACCTCATTGGACAAAAATGGTTCGGCAAATATCTTTAACCGTGTCATCGCAGTGTATCTCGGCGTTGCATTCTGATGGTTGCTTAAATTGGGGGAAAAATAGAATGCTTGGCAATGGCAATCTTGTCATTCACCTTATATAAAATATTGGAAAATGGCTAATCTCAGCTTCCCCAACCGCAAACAATTTGAGCGAGAAAGAAAAAAAAGTGTTCTCATGAGGAATTGAATGGTATCATGGAAAAATTATTCTAATCTATTATGAGAAGAAGAAAATGAATAGCAATTATTACGCAGTTGTGAGACTGACAAGAATAGCGTAAATATGAATATTGCCCGATCTTACACGAAAATAACCGGTATAAACACATATTTGAAAAGGGAAAAAACATGAAGAAGATAGCTATAAAATATTGCATGGTCATTACAGCACTCGTCATTTTGGTTGGTTCCAGTTCTCAAAGCAAACAAATAATGTACGGCCACGTGCCAGCGGACATAGCGAAACTTAGACTGCAACCGATCAGTCGTTTGGACAGTGCAAAACAATTGAGTTTTGCCATTAGCCTTCCTTTGCGCGACCAGGAGGGTCTCACCTCGCTGCTTCGACAACTCTATGATCCAGCCAGTCCAAGTTATCACAATTGGCTAACGCCGGAACAGTTCACCGCACAATTTGGTCCGACCGAAGAAGATTATCAATCGGTCATTGCATTCTCGAAAAGAAATGGTCTTACCGTTTCCTATACACATCCAAATCGTGTGCTCTTAGATGTAAGCGGCAAAGTAGCTGATATTGAAAAGACCTTTCATGTTTCAATGCATAATTATAAGCATCCAACGGAAAGCCGCACGTTTTATGCACCCGATGGTGATCCGTCGATAGATTTGGCAACACAAATAATGTGCATCACCGGTCTCGATAACTATTCATCAGTGCAACCAGCGCTTGAACTATCGGCCCAAAGTGCACAAGCACAATCTGGCACAGGATCGGTTAACGGTGCTTACTGTGGTGCAGATTTCCGGGCAGCGTATATTCCGGGAACTTCGCTGACTGGCGCAGGGCAATCAATTGGGCTAATGGAATTTGATGATTATCATGATAAAGATATCTCAACTTATATATCGCAAGCTAAATTGACATCCCCAACATTATATTCCTCTGTGGTGACTCCAACAAGAATTGCAGTTGACGGGGGTGTTATTAGTCCGAGCGGTACTAAGGGGGAAAAAGAAGTTGCTCTGGATATCGAGATGGCGATCGCCATGGCTCCAGGGATTAAAGCAATCTATGTTTATGAAGTGCCTCCTAATAACATTAATGATGGTTCAGATTCGCATTGGATAGATGTGCTCAACCGTATGGCAAACGACAATTCTGCCAAGCAAATCAGTTGCTCTTGGGAGTGCGTAAGGGGTGCTTATAATGAGTCGTATCCCGGGTTGAGGGATCCTGGAGAAGTGATTTTTCAGCAGATGGCTGCACAAGGCCAATCTTTCTTTTCTGCATCTGGTGATAAAGGAAACTACACTGGTGTAATTGCATTTCCCCATGAATCCCCAAGTATCACTCATGTCGGAGGAACCTCTTTAACGACAACGGGACCAGTTGGTTCCTGGAAGTCGGAAACCGTTTGGAATTCAGATGGAGGCAGCACTGGCGGCGGTGTCAGCCTGAACTATTATTTGCCTTGGTGGCAATCGGTTGTTAATGTGACCTCTAATGGAGGGTCATCAGTTTATCGAAATATGCCCGATGTGGCAATGGTAGCTACCAATATTTGGTCTACCTTCTACAATGGATCATCAGGAATAGGCTCAGGCACCAGTTTTGCCGCTCCTCTATGGGCTGGATATATGGCACTTGTGAATCAGCAACTTGCATCTCAAGGTGCATATTCAGCAGGTTTTATTAATCCGACGATTTATGCGATTGCCGCTGGATCAATATATGCAACTGATTTTCATGACGTCACTGTTGGCAATAACGGAACACACAGTGCTGGGACCGGCTACGATCTATGTACGGGTTTGGGAACTCCAAATGGATTTGGTCTTGCCAGCGATCTTAATGTAGTGTTTACTCTAACATCACCTGCTTACTATGAACCAGGCGGGAGTGGAGCATCTTATATATTAAACGGATCGAGCACTGGTCCAACCTCAATCCATGTTATGCCTGGAAGAAATGTGACAATTCAAGCTGTTCCTCAGAATAGCAATTGGGCTTTTGGTGGTTGGAGCGACGGGAATATTCAAAATCCAAGGACCATTCCAATATCGCTCTCGACTTCACTTTATGCCAATTTCAAAGAAATCCGATACTCCATGGATGCCAATGCCTTTGTGAACAACAGCCAACGAAAATTTGTTCGCACACCGAATGGTTTTCTGCATCAAGTCTACACAGATGGTGGCCATGTCTGGTATGAAGCAAGCTCAGACAACGGCGCTACATGGACATTGATGAATGGCGGCAGACCATTGGATGATGGAGTCGGCAAATCGCCATCTATTGATTGGACCTTAACGATGACGGACGGTTATCAAATCGTTATCGCCTTTCAAGAAGGAACTAACATCAGAGTACGAAGTTATGGATATTACGGCGATCAGCCATACGTAAACGGTCCACAAGTATATATTCCTACAGGAGAGTCAGCTTCGGCAAATGTCAGCCCGAATGTTTCTTGGCACAATACTAGAACTTTCATGGTCCTCTGGCAAAAATCTTCAGGACTAAGTTACATTTGCGGCTTTTTGGATGGTTTTTGTATGGAATTAGCAAGTAGCTCTCTGGGAATGATTTCAGGTTCAGATAACCATTCATCCAATGCAGCAATTTGTACCGAAAATGCGTTTGGAACAGCAAATTATTATATTGCATGGGAACAGCTCATTCCGTCTCAAGGGGGGCCACCCACAGTTCAGATCAAATATTGCGATCTGGGTTTTGGTCAATCCAATAATCCTTCATGCGGATCCCCGGGAGGAGGTTTTAGCGGCTCTGTATACCAATATCCCACAGTGCCGACAACAATCTCCAGCAGCTCTATGAAAGTAAATTCTCATGTTTCTATAGTTGATTTGCCGGATGATTCAAGAGTTTGCTGGATAGCGGATTTCAGCGGAACCGGTGATCCGTGACAGACGAAAGCAGTCATGTGTAAGGCAGGCACTCCCGGAGTTTATTCAAGTTATTACTATTACTGCAAATCAACCTCTATCAACAAAAAAGATGATAATTCCGGCTTCTATTTTGCCTTTAGCCAAATCTTCAATATGCAAGGCTGGAACGATTATGATTGGGTTGTCAGCGGCACTGATCTGAATACGTGGAGAAATGTCAACACGAATAAAACCGATGTGCAGCTTTGCAACGGTCCAAACAGCAGTAATATGTTCGTGATGGCTTTTAATAAATCTACGGTTCCGTATTACTTCCAGATGTCCAATAGTTTGGGAAGTGCAGGGCTTAGCAAGACAAGCTCTCTGCAAAGCTCGATCTTCCAAAACAGAGGCGTGGTTGTAGAAAACAACGGCGCAGGGTTGTATTACTCTCTCGGCAATATTGCTGTCGATGGCAATGCCGTTGACTTTGTCGATATACAGGATACCATCAAACAAAACAGAGCAGATAGTGTCAATGTGAAAACAAGCAGTCTTCGCCCCGTTGCCCCAGCGAGAAAAAGTATCACGGACGTCAATATGCTCTTTTTCTCCAAGCCGTTTGAAATCAATGAAAACTCGAAACTCACATTTTCAGATTTCGTTGAAGTCGGAGACTCTTCAGCGGCAGCGAGTGTGCTTGGCAACAAAGGGTATATTACCTTCAAAGCAGAATTAGTCGATGCTGTTACAGGAACGGTATTAGGTAAGATAAAGGAATCGAACTATAACCGTGCATCATTGCAGAGCAAAAAAGCATCGCCATATACGCTTGATAAAATCAAATTAAAATCGAAACAGGCAAAAGTAAAAATAACGGCTGTGAGTAACATCGATAGTTTAGCGTTTACGCTGATAAACCATTATACAGACGCCGGTGAAACGAATGAACTGAGCAAGGCAACCACTCCTCAGGAATTAACTTTTGAACCAGCCAATGTGATTACGGAGTATGCGCTGGAACAGAACTATCCGAATCCGTTTAATCCATCGACAACGATCCGGTATCAGATACCGAATGCGGGTCATGTGATATTGAAAGTCTACGATATGCTTGGACGCGAAGTAGCGACTTTAGTGGACGGAGAAAAGGAAGTGGGCTCTTACTCAGCCACATTCGATGGTGAGAGGCTTTCAAGCGGTGTCTATATTATGCGGTTAGTTGCACAATCGGAAGAAGGAAAATCTTTTACCCAAACGAAGAAGATGGTGCTGATGAAGTAAGCAATCGTTGAGTCTATAAGTAATTGAGTAAATGGACGAAAGCCCGATTCTAGAAGTTTGGAATCGGGCTTTATAATTTCAAGTTTTTCTAAAAAACTCCAGAAGAATTCTTCCTTGAAGTACATTATTGCTTGCCAGAAGAGAATTTCGTATGTTTTTGTTGAGGAATGGTTTGCGAAAGATGAAGTTGAATCTCCAGTGATTGCGATGAGTAAAACACAACAGCAAAAAAACTTACCGAAATTAAAAGTTCTCGTTGTTGATGATATGGCTTCCATGCGAATGCTTGTCACTGAGTACCTCCGGAGGATTGCGAATATTGTTATAAGAGAAGCCGGCAACGGCGATGAGGCAATTTCGCAAGTGAAAGAGTTCTCTCCTGACATCGTGCTGATGGATATTAGCTTAGCAGGGATGAGCGGTGTGGAAGTAACGCGCAAAATCAAATCTGATTTTCCAAATATTCGGATCTATCTTTTTTCGGCATACGATGTGGATGAGTATCGCGATTTGAAATATGATTCCCCGTGCGATGGGTTTATTCAGAAATCGCGTCTGAAAACGGAGTTGCAGCAAATGATTCAAACAGAATTGGAGCGGAAAGACGTACCTTAGGTAATCGAAAGACAAAAAGTTCAAAAGAATTAATTCAATCCGCTTCCTCCACCAAGCGAGCACCTATCACCGCAGCACGATTTTTCCATTCCACACACCCTCTGATCGCAGTGTGCTGAAGATGCTCCTTTTATTATAATACTGGGCAGAGAGATTAACTTCGTATGCTGATGCGAACCGCAATGAGGACACACTATATCCTCACTCAGTTCCTTCCCCTTATGCAGAATGTCATACATCGTGGTGCAACGAGTACATCGATAATCAAAGATGGGCATAGCATATTCATCCATTTATTCGTTTGATGGAATACTAAAAAAAGTTGTTTTCAATTTCGGTTATATTCTCAGTCATCTCTGGCGCTGGTCCGCGTGTGCCAACAAATTCATCCGTTGGGATTAAGGAGTTTTGGCTAAACTGCAAGCCAAGAACTTCTCGGTAAAGACGTGAAGATGTCATCTTGGCTGTTTCTTTGAAATTGGTAAAGAGTGTCGATGCAAGGGCATCCGATTGGGGTACAGCTTTCGCAGGTAGTCCCTTTACTTGTTCGACGCGTTCGCGGTCGGTCGGATTCTTGTCGGGAATTCCTGTTAAGTTTTTTAAAGCAGCCGCTTTCGCTTTTGAAGTATCCCCAGCAGGTGCTTGTTTCATAAGAGAAGAAACGAGAAGAACGAAATCATTCGGCAAAGAATTATCTTCTGGTTTTCTTTGCATCTTCAACTGAGAGAATGCTTCCTTCAAAGCAATGTTGAGCAAGTGCAGTTTAGAAAGAGATGATTCAAAAGCCTCATGACCGGAAAGACGCACTGCGTTTCGGTCGGCATCGAACTCCATGAGACGTATATAAAATCTGCTGATGACATTTCCCGCAAGCATGAACGCTGTAAGAATTTTCCGAGACAACCAAACGGAAAGATTTGCGGCAGGTAGAACAAACCAGCGCACAAACCCGCTTGATGTTGTTGATACGATAGCCAGTCTCTGGTCGATCGTATCCTCTTCGAATATGAGACGGTAAAATCGTTCCTGAACGCTTGTGATGATGTAATAGAGTCGCATACCGAGCTTCTGCGTGAAATGGCCAAGTTCATGTGCCAACAGGCTTGTGAACTCTGTCGTTGTCAATTCAGACGCTGCCGGCAGTCCGATGATCAATGTAAGTTCATTTTCTAAAAATCCAATCATTCCTCCTCGGAACCCGGCAGAAGCATGCGCCGAACAATCGACTTCAATGGTAGAAGGTATTTTAGAGCCGATGGATTGGCAGAGCTTATCAACGAAAGCGTAGAGTGCCTGTTCCTTCTTCCGGGAAAGAGCAACGGCAAACCGTTTCGATACAGGTCGTGCGATAAGAGGTTTGAGCATTGATACAATCAACAATAACCCGATGAACATGGGAATGATATATAAAGGAATTCCTATGATGAGGGATTTTCCGTCGAGAAGAGAAGTATTATCGATGATATGGTCAAATGTTGTGCTTGCGATGAAGAGAATGAGAAAGACATACAAGAATAAGAGGAAAACCATTCCTGCAGCTGTGAGTATCAATCCTGAAGTATGTATTGGGGAATTCAGTTCATACGATTGCCCTGTTTTCGATGCGAACTTACTTCTGGGTAATGAAGGACTGCCGGACTTTGACCCTTTGGGATGTTGTCCGTTTTTCATTAAGCCGCTTGCTTGAGGTGAATGTATCACCTTCATTGGTTCAAAGTAGCAGAGCACTCCTGCATTCTTCAATTCAGCAATATATTCTTGTGCGGCGGTATAATCGAGATTATTATTGATCGTAACGGATTTGCCGATGAAGAGTTTATCGATTTGTTCCGGTGAAGTCTTAAAAAGTTGAGTAAGACGTTCTTTTACTGCTGGAAGCTCCTGTCCCGGTTCTATGTCTCCATTGAAGAGAATCCGATATTTTTGTGTTTTGCCTTCAACCACAGGCTTTTTTTGTTGTTCAATAATTGGCTGATCTGGTTTTAATAATGAACGCAATACATATTGAAGTATGCCACCGTGCTTATAGTAGTCAACTTCATTTGGTGTATCAATTCGGCACACTACAGTGAAGTTTCTCTTTGAGCCGTTTTGCGATAGTGCTGTGACCGTTATTTTTTTTCTTGGTTTAAGGTTGTCAGCGAGTCCTTCAATATCGAATGCCTCAAATCCTGAAATTCCAAGCATCTGATAATTCTGTCCTTCTTCGAATTGTAAGGGGAGAATGCCCATCCCGATAAGGTTACTGCGATGAATGCGTTCGAAGCTCTCGGCAATAACTGCCCGTACACCAAGCAAAGCTGGACCTTTTGCTGCCCAATCGCGCGATGAACCTGAGCCATACTCTTTTCCTGCAATAATAAGAAGAGGTATGCTATCTTCTTTGTACTTCATCGCTGCATCGTAAATCGATATTGGATCTTTTGAAGAAGGATGGAGAGTGATGCCGCCTTCTCTGCCCGGAACCAATAAGTTCTTCAAACGAATATTCGCAAATGTTCCGCGCATCATAATTTCGTGATTGCCGCGCCGCGAGCCGTACTGGTTAAAGTCTTTCTTCTGAATGCCTAAGGACATCAGGTAACTACCAGCAGGAGTATTTTCGGCGAATGAACCTGCAGGTGAGATATGATCTGTGGTAATAGAATCGCCGAGTAGGGTAAGTACTCGTGCGTTATGAATGTCCTGTAAAGGTTGCGGCTCACGCGAAAAATTCTCAAAATACGGCGCTGCTTTAATGTACGTCGAGTCTACATCCCATGGATACTGCACTCCAGTGGGGATAGGGATATTTGTCCAGCTTTCGTCACCTTCAAAGACATTGGAATATTCCTGCGTGAACATCTCCGGCTTCACACTTTGACGCATAGTCTGTTCCACTTCCTGAGGAGATGGCCAGATGTCTTTGAGAAATACAGATTCACCGTTTTTTCCAACACCGATAGGATCTTTTCCGAAATTTATATCCATTGTTCCGGCAAGTGCGTATGCGACGACGAGCGGTGGCGAAGCAAGGTAGTTTGCATGTGTATACGGATTGACGCGTCCTTCAAAATTTCTATTTCCTGAGAGAACCGCTGCCGCAATGAGATCGTTCTCTTGTATTGCCTTTGCGATTTCTTCTGGAAGCGGACCACTATTGCCAATGCATGTTGTGCATCCGTAACCAACGAGATGGAAACCAAGTAATTCCAGAGGCTGCATCAAGTTTGCGTCCCGAAGGTAATCAGTAACTACTTTTGATCCGGGCGCTAAACTTGTCTTCACCCAAGGCTTCGATAACAATCCTTTCTCAATAGCTTTCTTCGCAAGTAGTCCTGCGGCAATAAGGACAGATGGATTTGATGTATTTGTGCAGCTTGTAATGGCGGCGATGACGACAGAACCATGCTGCAGGTTGTGCTGGTGTCCTTCAATTTCAACATTAACACTCTTGAGAAAATTGGGTTTTATTGAATCGTCCGAATAATGTGCCCAAGTAGCCGCGGCCATCTTATCTATGGCAACGCCTTTACTTTCGAGAATCTCAATAAGTGACGAGCGGAACGAAGCTTTCGTCCTTGAGAGTGAAATACGATCTTGCGGTCGTTTTGGTCCGGCAATACTTGGTTCGACAGAATCAAGGTTCAGTTCGATCACATCAGAAAATTCCGGTTGCGGAGTTTCTGCGGTGTGGAAGAGGCCTTGTTCTTTGAGATACGTTTCCACGAGTGCAACTTGTTCTTCACTCCGTCCTGTGAAGCGGAGAAAATTGATTGTCTCGGGATCAGCAGGAAAGAAACCCATCGTTGCACCGTACTCGGGAGCCATGTTTGCGATGGTCGCACGATCAGCAAGCGTGAGCGAAGATAATCCGGATCCAAAAAACTCAACAAATTTTCCGACAACGCCTTTTTTCCTCAGTATCTGTGTTATCGTGAGAACAAGGTCTGTGGCAGTAGAACCCGCCCGCAATTTTCCATGCAATTTGAATCCGACCACTTGTGGAATCAACATGGAAATTGGCTGACCAAGCATTGCAGCTTCTGCTTCAATACCGCCGACACCCCAGCCGAGTACACCAAGCCCGTTGATCATGGTCGTGTGCGAATCAGTTCCGACGAGTGTGTCCGGATAGGCAAGCAGTTCACCATCATGTGCTGAAGAGAAGACGACTTGTGCGAGATATTCAAGATTGATTTGATGAACGATTCCGGTATTCGGCGGTACGACGCGGAAGTTCTTGAATGCCTGTTGTCCCCAGCGAAGAAATGCATAACGTTCGTGGTTTCGCTTAAACTCGAGTGCAGAATTTTGTTGAAAAGCTTCAGGTGTCCCATATTCATCCACTTGTACCGAGTGGTCGATGACGAGATCTACAGGCTGCAGAGGATTAATTTTATTTGGATCGCCTCCCATCGTAATCATTGCATCACGCATGAGGGCAAGATCAACAATACAAGGCACACCGGTGAAGTCCTGTAAGAGGACACGTGCAGGCATAAAGGCGATTTCTTTGTCCGGTTTTGCTTTCGAATCCCAGCGTGCCAAAGCTTCAATATCTTCTTTTCGAACAATCCTCCCATCTTCACAACGCAAAAGATTTTCCAGAAGAATCTTCAGCGACATCGGAAGGCGTGAAAGCTGAATGCCTATGGATTGTTCTAATGCACGAAGGGAATAGAATGAAAAGGTTTTTGTGTCAACGCGGATGGTTTTTGTCGTTCGATATGAATCGACACTTTTCATGAAATCTTTCCTTTTCAGATAGAAAGCATTTTAACGTTACTAATATACAAAAAAAAATCAGGTGTACAAGTCTTTTAGATCCGGTGTTCCCGAAAATCTGTTATTTAAAGAAAACTCTCTGGTTTAGGAAAATGTCCGGTTTCATCTGCAGAGTTATTCGGGTGCTGTATTTACCTTTTTTTTCATTGAATGGGAAGAGAGTTCTGTCTATATTTATCAAATTAAAGAAAGAGATACTCAAAAAATTGCCCAAACGGACAGATATTAAATCCATTCTCATCATCGGTTCCGGTCCTATCGTGATTGGTCAGGCGTGCGAGTTTGATTATTCCGGAACCCAATCCTGTCGTGTCCTTCGTCAGGAAGGGTACCGTGTGATCCTTGTCAACAGTAATCCGGCAACAATTATGACCGACCCGGAATTTGCTGACGCTACATACATAGAACCTATCACCCCGGAGTTTGTTGAAAAGATCATCGAACGCGAACGCCCAGATGCTATTTTGCCAACCATGGGTGGACAGACGGCGCTGAATACCGCTGTTGCTTTGGCGGAAAGCGGAGTGTTGAAAAAATATGGCGTTGAACTAATCGGCGCAAAGCTTGAAGCTATCAAAATGGCAGAAGACCGTGAGTTGTTTCGCAAGGCGATGGATCGTGCCGGACTTCAAAGCGCACGAGGCGGTTTTGTCAATTCACTGGATGAAGCTTTGAAAGTTGCAGAGTCGATCGGTTTTCCAATCATCATTCGCCCGTCGTTCACATTAGGCGGAACAGGTGGCGGTACAGCGTACAACGTCGAAGAGCTTCGCATAAAAGTTGTCCACGGTCTTACCAGCAGTCCCATCAATCAAGTACTCGTTGAAGAATCGGTCATCGGGTGGAAGGAATATGAGCTGGAAGTGATGCGCGATCTGAAAGACAATGTCGTTATCATCTGTTCGATTGAGAACTTCGATCCGATGGGTGTGCATACCGGTGATTCCATTACCGTGGCGCCGGCGCAGACGCTTACCGATAAAGAATATCAACGGCTGCGCGATGCTTCGATTAAAATCATCCGAGAGATTGGTGTAGAAACGGGCGGCTCGAATATTCAATTCGCAGTGAACCCGAAAGACGGGCGGGTGTTAGTAATCGAAATGAATCCGCGCGTATCGCGTTCGTCGGCATTGGCATCAAAAGCAACCGGATTTCCGATCGCGAAAATTGCCGCAATGCTTGCTGTCGGGTATATGCTGGATGAAATTCCTAATGACATCACAAAATTAACACCAGCTTCCTTTGAACCGACCATTGATTATTGTGTGGTGAAGATTCCGCGGTGGGATTTTGAAAAGTTCAAAGGAGTGGACGATACGCTCGGTGTGCAGATGAAATCCGTCGGCGAGGCAATGTCCATTGGCAGAACATTTAAAGAGGCGCTGCAGAAAGCGCTTCGCTCACTGGAACAAGGGCGCTTCGGTCTCGGTGCGGATGGAAAAGATATTGTGAATATTCGTGAGCTCTCTGAGACCGAGAAGATTGAATGGAAGCGAAAGGTTCTGGATCGGATTAGAATTCCACGTCCAAACAATATATTTTACCTTCGGTACGGATTTCAACTTGGCTTGACGATTGAAGATCTCTATCAGGCAACTGGAATCGATCCGTGGTTTCTCTATAACATCAAACAAATCGTTGAAATGGAAGAAGAGTTGTATTTATACAGAGCATGATATGAAGTGCTATTACAAAATTTTATGAAAGTATCAATATCATTAGTATTTTGGACTGTTGATCCACCACCCCTGTATCCCCTCCTCCACGAGGAGGGGACATGGGGAGGAGTGCTTTGTATTGTTACTTAAAATATATTGTAAGCATTCAATTGATGAGGCAAGGTAACCAATCAAAGAATGGCAGTATCGAAAAGCTTGCTGAGTTACGAAAACAAAACAAATTTTATCCGTTAACCAATGGGAACGATTGAAGGAATGACAGGCAAGTGAAGGCAAGTAAATTGAAATCAAAAGAACTTGGAAAAGTAACTCCCGAACTTATGCGGAAAGCAAAAGAATACGGTTTCTCTGATCGTCAGTTAGCAGAAATATGGGGGACGAAAGAATCTGCGATCCGGATCATGCGGAAGAAGATGAATGTGATTCCGGTTTATAAAACGGTGGATACATGCGCGGCAGAATTCGCTGCATCGACACCATACCACTACTCGACATACGAGCGCGAGAATGAATCCGTAAGAAGCAGCAAGAAGAAAGTAATTATCCTCGGCGGCGGACCGAATCGCATCGGTCAGGGAATTGAATTTGATTATTGCTGCGTGCATAGTGTTATGGCTCTGCGTGAAGAAGGGTACGAGACTATTATGGTCAATTGTAACCCGGAGACTGTCTCAACTGATTACGACACGACCGATAAACTTTATTTTGAACCG
>PLMS01000045.1 GCA_003142575.1 Ignavibacteriota bacterium | reverse complement strand
GTGATAGAACTGAAGTGCGGAACAGCGAAATTGAGTACAGCATTGTTCTCAGGGATTGTAAGGTCACGAGTGTCGGTATTCGGATTGAAGGGAGCATTCTCGGCAACGACGTTGAGGTCGTAGAGGCAATTGGAAAACCGCGGGTACATCGTTTTATGATCGGTGACCAAAGCAGGATTGAAGTAGCATGAACATGACGATAGCAAATTCGATCGATGACGAAAGATACCAATAATTAAGATTCAATTACTCATTATCATAGAGAGTNNCACGGATTATGGCCCGTTGGGCGTTGAGATGCTCAATAACCTGAAACAACAATGGTGGAAAAGCATGACCTATCGTGAGAATGTAGAAGGGCTCGATGCTTCCATTCTGATGCACCCACGCGTATGGGAAGCATCAGGACACGTTGAGAATTTTACGGATCCGATGGTTGATTGTAAACAGTGCAAAGCACGATACCGGGTAGATGTTCTTTTTGACGACTTATCATTAAAAAAGAAAAAAGACGTTCTCCGCGAACTCGATGCACAAAAGTTTGGCGGGCAGCAAAAAGATGAGACGATCATTGAAGAATTCGCAAAACTTGTAACAACCGATCAAGATGCTGCGCGTATCGTATCGATGCTGCCATGCCCTAGTTGCAGTAATAAAGGGACATTCACAGAAGCACGCAAATTTAATCTGATGTTCAAGACATTTGTTGGGCCGGTGGAAGATTCATCATCGATTGTCTTTTTACGGCCGGAAACAGCGCAGGGAATATTTGTCAACTTTTTGAATGTGCAATCTGCATCGCGGCAGAAACTGCCNNACACGCGAATTTGAACAGATGGAAATGCAATTCTTCGTGAAGCCCGGTACCGATGTCCAACAGTTCGAATACTGGCGCGGCGAACGCATGCAATGGTACATCGACCTCGGAATGACGAAAGAAAAGCTCCAATGGCATCAACATCCTAAAGATAAACTAGCACATTATGCCAAGGATGCGTATGATGTCGAATACCTGTTCCCATTTGGCTGGGGCGAGATCGAAGGTGTTCATAATCGTACGGATTTCGATTTATCACGCCATGAACAATTTTCCGGTAAGAGTATGAAATATTTCGATGAGGAAACAAAGGAGAAATTTACGCCATTTGTTATCGAGACATCTGCCGGTGCAAGCCGGTCGTTTATGGCATTCCTTGTGGATTCGTATCGTGAAGAAGAGGCGCCCAATGCCGAAGGCGCTATGGAACTGCGTGTTGTGATGAAGCTTCATCCTAAGCTCGCACCTATTAAAGCGGCAATCTTTCCGCTTGTCAATCGCGACGGCATGCCGGAGTTTTCACGTAAGCTCGAAGCGGATTTGCGACCGTATTTCCGTGTATTCTATGATGACAGCGGCGCAGTGGGCAGACGGTACAGAAGGCAAGATGAAGTCGGAACGCCGTATTGCATAACAATCGATTCTCAGACTTTGCAAGATCAGACGGTTACCGTACGCGACCGCGACAGCATGGTGCAGGAGCGTATAGCAAGCACAGGTCTCAAAGATTACTTAGCAAAGAAATTGATCTAATGAAGGAAGAACTTTTCATTACGATACTATCGGACTCAACAAGCATCAATCACCTTCAATATTGGGATGCACATAAGAAAGTGGGAAATATATATTTTCTTTCGGCGTTTCTATTTCTCTTTGCCTATTCCGGTGCTCAATCACAGTGGCTTGACGATCCTGTCCTTGACCAACGAGTAATGCGCGGTATTGATAAGCTCTACAACTATGAATTCGACAGAGCTGATTCAGACTTTACGGAAGTGATTCGCCAGCGTCCGGATCATCCGGCGGGATACTTTTTTCGGGCGATGGTTCAGTGGGAACGCATCATCAGTAATTTTGATGACGAGTCGCAGGATGACAAATTATACCAAATGCTTGATGGGGTTATTGAGATGTGTGAGAAACGTTTGGATGAACACCCCAATGACGTGACAGCAATGTTCTTCAATGGAGGTGCGGTCGGTTTTCGCGGACGATTGCGTGCGAACCGAGGCAAATGGCTTGGTGCCGCCAACGACGGCATCGTTGCGTTGCCATTGGTGCGAAAAGCATACGAACTGGAGCCGAACAATTATGATGTTTTGTTGGGAATCGGTATTTATAATTATTACGCGTCCGTTGTGCCCGAAAATTATCCATTCGTCAAACCGGCAATGATCTTCTTTCCGAGCGGTGATCGGAAAAAGGGATTAGAGCAGCTTCGCCAAGCATCACAGAATGCGAAGTATGCAAAAGTTGAGGCAATGTATTTTCTCATGCAGAACTATTTCGTCTATGAAAAAGACTATGCGAGTGCTCTTGAACTTGCCCGAAAGCTGCATACGAAGTACCCGAACAATTCCATGTTCCATCGCTATGTAGGCCGTTGTTTAGTCAGCACAGGATATCTTGGCGAAGCGAAGGACATCTTCGTCGACATCGAGAAACGCTGTTCAAAAAAACAGCTGGGGTATGACACGTACGATGCACGTGAAGCGTACTATTACCTTGGAAAATTCGATTTTATGGCCGGACGATTTGATGCAGCGCTGAAATCTTTGTATCGAAGCGATGAGTTGAGCAGAAAACTTGACAAAGATGAGCCATCCGGATTCATGTCTCTTGGGAATTTACTCATCGGCATGATTTATGACGCACAGGGGAAGAGGCAAGATGCGATGCAGCAATATAAAAAAGTACTGGCGATGAAAGAATATGAAGATTCCCATAAGGAATCAAAAAAGTATCTTGAAAAATCATACACACACAACTGATGAAAACTCAAATTCTTTTACTTGCCCTCGTTGCTTCTATCGCCGTTGTTCTCGGCGGCACTATGATCGCATCACGCAAGAGTTGGCCGACACGCGTTCAAGAGATACTTCTTGCACTCAGTGCGGGATTTATTCTTGCGCTCGTCTTCCTCAAGCTCGTGCCTGTCAGTTTCGGATTTGTAGGTGAGTCTGCTGCTGTTTGGATTCTTATCGGTTTTGCAACAATCCATTTCTTCGAGCATACCGTTGTTGGACACTTCCATTTTGGTGAAGAGACTCATCACGATGTGATGATGTCAAAAATTACAGGGTATTCTGCATTCACGGGGTTATTCATCCATGCTTTTTTCGATGGGTTATCCATCTCGGTTGGTTTTCAATATGACTTCCATCTTGGACTTCTCATTTTCCTGGCAATCCTCTTGCATAAGTTTCCGGAAGGGCTCACGATCGGTTCGATTATGATGAGTGCCGGATTCTCGCGCAAGGTCGTGCTGTATTCTGCAATGGGTATAGGACTTGCAACTTTTATTGGAGCTTGTTCAGTATTTTTGCTGGAACATGTCGATGCCCAGCTTGCCGGTATTGCATTCGCATTTTCCGCCGGTACAGTAACGTATGTGGGTGCAAGCGACTTGATTCCTGAAGTGAACAAAACAAAAAGCCGCTTACCGCCGCTCTTGGTCTTTGGGGGAATGATTCTTTTTTATCTGAGTGAAAAACTTTTAGACGCGATACTACGATAGGTGTGGAAAGATGTTCGACACTTTTTGAACATCTGACATTTACTGAGATCTATAGACTGACACCGAGAGAAATACGGTGCAACCCGCTGATATTATTTCCGTAAGAGTTGAACGCGTAATCAAATTGGTAGTCCTTCACAATAATTCCGGCACCCATAGAGAAACCGGCAAGACCAGCACTTGTTCCCATTTTGAAGTCCTTCCGCTGCTGGTTGTTGTACCCAACGCGCAACCGGAGTGATTCACTCATTAATATCTCGGCACCAACTGTAAAAGCACTGAAGCGATCCCAAAACGTATTGCCTTTTTCATTAAGCCGATGGAAGTCGAGGTTTAGAAATATTGGAAGATGTTCAGGACGCTTCGTGATGCCGAATATGACATCAAGGGGAAGTGACTCGGTTGTGCCAGCATAGGTTTTCAACTGTGTACCAAGATTCAAAACGCTGCCGCCGATCGTAAGATTTTGCGAAGGAATATCATAGAGGAATCCAAAATCGACTGCAAGGGCATTTGAGCTGTACTCTGCAAGAGAGGAATAAATATATTTTACATTCATGCCGACGAGGATATCGTCGTCATAGTGTGTTGCGATGCCTGTAATAAGCGCCAGCTCTTTTGCTCCGAACGTTCCAAGAACGTCTAAATTCTCATTGGTTCGATTAAATGAACCGTAATCAATATAGGTGACGCCGCCGCCTATATTTCCGATTCCTTCAACGTACTGAGCATAGCTCAACGATCCCATATTGACATCCATGAGATAATCTAAGTAGCTGGCGGAAATCTTAGGCCTGCTTAAAGTTCCAAGGGCTGCCGGATTATAGAACAGCACATTCGGATCGTCTTTCATCGAGACGAAACTACCATTGAGGGCTGCGGCTCGTGCACTCACATCGATGCGAAGAAAATCATACGTCGCTTGTTGAGCAGAGAGTGTTGCCGCAATACAGGCAGTGACAATGAGAGAAAGAAATGTTCGTTTCATTCAATAGAATCTACCAAAATTGAGAATGAAATTCAAGCAACACAATTAAAATGAATTGGAACATGAAAATCACTTGCAACTCTGGCGCTACTCTCTTATTATATCCAAGCGATTGATATTCATGACAGAAGGAGGTATGTGTGGCTGAAAAGAATCTTACAGCGATTTTATTATGGTCGTGTCCTGATAAGAAGGGATTAGTATCTCGCATTGCTCAATTCATTTTTGAGCGCGGCGGAAACATACTCGATTTAGACGAACATGTGGACCGGTCGGAACAAATATTCTTTCTTCGTGTGGCATGGGATCTGAGCGGATTTAGCGTGGCTCCTGAAAAATTAGAAGAGACATTTCTGCCTCTTGCGAAGGAGTACAGTGCTGAATGTTCCATAAGGTTGGATCGGGAGAAGCGGCGTTTAGCTATCTTCGTTTCAAAATATAATCATTGTCTACAAGAGATTCTCTGGCGGCATGAACTGGGAGAGTTCGATGCAGAGATAGCAGTCATTATATCCAACCATCCTGATCTGAGCTACTTGGCCGAACGATATCATATTCCCTTTCATGTTTTTCCCATCACACGGGATAATAAAATCCAACAGGAATCAAAAGAACTTGAGCTGTTGAAACAGCAAAATATAGATACAGTCGTCTTAGCTCGTTATATGCAAGTTGTGTCACCAAAGTATGTCGAGAAATATCCTCATCGTATCATCAATATCCATCATTCCTTCTTACCTGCATTTGCCGGGGGAAATCCATACAAGCAAGCGTACGAGCGAGGAGTGAAGATTGTCGGCGCGACATGCCATTACATAACGGATGTGCTCGATGAAGGGCCGATTATCGAACAGGATATTATCCGTATCTCGCATAAGGATTCACTGGATGATTTGATTCGCAAGGGGAGAGATCTGGAACGATTGGTTTTAGCACGTGGAGTGCGATTGCATTTGCAAGATCGGGTTCTTATCCATGGAAGAAAAACAGTCGTGTTTGATTAACCACTAGTTGTGAAGAAGTTCCGCCATAAAGATTGGAGAACCCCGTTGTGAGGGAGATCAGCGAGTCGGACGCTACGCATTGTTGTGGGAAGAAGAAAAAATCGAGGAAATCTTTGCTAGGGGACGTATAGCCATACGTCTCTACGAGGGAAAATGACTTCTTTAAACGTGCAGCTATTACGCGAAAACTAGGGAATAAAATTTTCTTTGCAAATCAGGTCCTTTTTCTGTATTTTATAATGAGTTAACAAGACAAACTGTTCTGAGGATTGAGATGAAAGACGGAATTCACCCTACATATAAGAAAGCTGTGGTTACCTGCGTATGCGGTAATGTATTTGAGACTCGCTCTACCACAGGCAACCTCCATATAGAAATTTGCGCAAATTGCCATCCGTTTTTCACCGGTAAGCAGAAACTGCTCGATTCAGCCGGACGCATTGAGAAGTTCAAACGGAAGTACGCTGCAAAGCCAGAGGAACCAAAAGCAGCCGCAGTTGTAGCTGGAGTATAAGAACGACTTTGCTATTCCCAAAGGCGGAATGTGTTGTCAGAATGCATTCCGCTTTTTTGTTGTCGGTAGTGCGAAGGTTTGAAATGTCGAACCTCCACGAATATACCTTTTATAGAAATGACCTGACCGATGGCATCACAACTCAACACCTTCACAGATAATCAATTCCTGCACTTCTCGCCATTTGTTCAACTCCGGCCTGTTTCTATAATTTACAGTGCGGGACATTCTCGCTGAAAGATAATTGAATGCAAGAAGACGCCGCACCACAAGAATATCCGCAACAACCAGAAAGTATCTATGCCGGTCCGCGCGGCACAGCAGTAAAGATACTGAACCGCGTTGAGCGTTCCGATGCCTATCTTGATAAGCTGCTTGATGCGGAATTAAGTTCGGATGCTATGAATGAATTAGACAAAGGTCTCATGAACGAGATCGTCACTGGTGTGATTCGTTGGAAAATGAAACTCGACTGGGTTCTCACGGGATTCTTCCACGGCAATTTCACAAAAGCAGAAACGAATATCAAGAACGCACTTCGTGTGGCATTGTACCAAATTCAATTTCTCGACCGGGTCCCGCACTCTGCTGCCGTCAATGAAGCAGTTGAGTTTATCAAACGGCTGCGCGGGCAGAAAGTCGGCGATCTCGTCAACGCTGTCCTCCGCAATATCCTCCGGAATATAGACAACATTCGCTATCCCGATCAGGAAGAAGATAAAATTCGTCACCTTGCTGTGATAGAATCTCATCCGGTATGGATGGCGAAACGGTGGGTCGAGCGATACGGATATGATGAAGCGAAATTGATGATGGAAGCAAACAATTCCATTCCTGATTTAGCGTTACGGATCAACCGCTTGAAAGTGGATTTGAATTATTTTTTCTCGTTGCTAGACAAAAATCAAATTCAATATACACGTTCTCAATATTTTGATTTCTTCGTTCGTGTACAACACATGGCCGGCATTGGAAAATCAGAACTTTTTAAACAGGGATATTTTTCTGTTCAGGATGAAAGTGCCGGTATTCCAGTCCTCTTGCTCGATCCAAAACCGGGAGAACGCGTCATTGATCTCTGTTCGGCGCCCGGAGGAAAGACAACATTTATCGGAGAACTGATGAAAAACTCCGGTGAAATCATCGCTGTTGATCGTTATGAAACTCGGCTCAATCTTGTGAAGAACGCATGCCAGCGATTAGGCATAACCAACGTTCATCTTGTTGCCGAAGATGGTGCGATTCTTGAGACACCTCCTGCAGATAAAGTGTTGGTCGATGCACCATGCTCCGGACTCGGCGTTCTCTCGAAGAAACCAGATGCCAAATGGAAACGGGATGTTGATGATATTCAAAAACTCGTGCATCTGCAAAGTTCGCTTCTCGAAAATGCCGCGAAACTTGTGAAACCAGGCGGAGTGCTCGTGTATAGTACATGCACTATCGAACCGGAAGAAAATCTTGATCTTATTAAAGAATTCCTTGTTCGACATCTTGAGTTCTCCATTGAACCGGCGAATATATTTGTTCATCAGAATCTCTTGGGAAGTCAAGGGCAAGTGGAAACATTTCAGCATAAGCATGGGATGGACGGATCGTTCTCAGTCCGATTGAAGAAAAAATAAAAGGCCTCAATGATTGAAGTATGAGAAATCTCATGATGAACCTTGATTGCTGAGGGGTATTCTCTATGAAACTCAATGAACTTCTCGCTACAGAGTTGAACCGGCTCAAAGACACAAAGACTTTCAAATATGAAACCGCTCTTCAAAGTGCTCAAGGTGGAATCGTCAGGGTAAATGGTAAAGAAGTGGTTATGCTTGCTTCGAACAATTATCTTGGCATGTCGAACCATCCGGTGGTTGTGAAAGCCGCAATCGACGGAATGAAGAAATACGGATACGGACTTGCTTCAGTGCGTTTTCTCACCGGCACTCAAACGATTCATCTTGAATTGGAAAAGAAGATATCAAAGTTTTTAAAATCGGAAGATACTATTCTTTTCTCATCGTCCTATGCGGCAAATGTCGCATTTTTCCAGGCGTTCACCAACGAAAAACTTGGCTTTGAAAATTACAAAGACGTTATTTACAGCGATCAATTGAATCATGCCAGCATCATTGATGGTCAAAGGTTATGCCGGGCAGAAACAACAGACCGTAAGATTTATCAACATGGTGATGTTGCCGATCTCGAACGATATTTGGAAGAAGACAAAGATAAAGAGTATCGTATTCGGATGATAGCGAGCGACGGTGTCTTCAGTATGGAAGGAGACCTTGCACCGATACCAAGGATTCTTGAACTGGCAGAGAAATACGGTGCAGTGGTTTTTGTAGATGATGCGCACGGAATCGGTGTTTGCGGTAAGAGTGGAAAAGGCACCGCAGAACAGTTCGGTGTGCTTGGCAAAGTTGATTTTACTGTTGGCACGCTCGGAAAAGCAATAGGTGGAGCAGCCGGAGGTTTTATCAGCGGCTCGAAAGATTTCGTTGAATATATGCGTCAGAAAGGACGACCGTACATATTTTCGAACTCACTTCCCCCTCCAGTCGTGTGCGGTTCTTTGGCGGCATTTGATTTATTGATGAAAGATAAATCTATCGTTCAACGACTGCATGAAAATACAGCATACTTCCGGAAGGAAATTAAGAATCTGGGTTTCAAAATTATCGAAGGTACGCATCCTATAGTGCCGGTGATGCTCGGTGAAGCATCCATCGCACAGGAAATGAGCAACGCTTTATTGAAGGCAGGGGTTTATATAAAAGGTCTTTGGTATCCGATAGTACCGAAGGGAAGAGCACGATTGCGTGCTCAAATCTCGGCATCGTTAAAGAAAAAAGATATCGACCGTGCATTAGAGGCATTTGAAAAAGTTGGGAAGAAAATGAAAGTGATTTAAAAAATGCGGAAGGCAAAAGGAAGAAGATAGAGGGAAGAGGGTAGAATGAACTCACTCCTCGTAACTGTACAGCACAATTTAACAACAAACCACGAAGCACTAAAAACCAAGAACTAAGAACCAACATTCCCTATGGCATCACACTCAAGACTTGCCTTCATCGATCTTCTTCGCGGATGGGCGCTGTTGGTGATGATTGAAGTGCATGTTTTTAACGGCTTCCTCTTACCGCATTTCAGAGCAACTTCATGGTTCCATGTTCTTAACTTTATCAACGGTCTCGTGGCGCCAAGCTTCATATTCATCTCCGGGTTTGTTTTCCTGCTTGCAAGTCAAAAGAAATTAGAGTCATTCCGTACATTCGGCTTGACATTTTGGAAACAGTTAGGAAGAATCGGATTGATCTGGATCGTAGGATATAGCCTTCATCTTCCATTCTTTTCATTCCATCGTGCAATCACAGAAGCGACAGAAGCTCAGTGGCTGAGTTTCTATCAATCAGATGTTCTGCATTGCATAGCATTTGGTTTGCTCATACTATTTTTCTCAAGGTTGCTTATTCGGAACGATCGGACGTATCGGACATTCTTATTATCAAGCGGAATACTCGTTGTATTGGCGACAATGTTTCTTTGGGATATTGATTTCAACACTTTGATTCCTGCGCCTCTTGCCGCATATCTCAACGGTAAGCATTACTCGCTTTTTCCACTTTTCCCGTGGATGGCTTTTATGCTCTTCGGAGGTTACTTTGCTTCTAGATACATTCAAGCGCGCGAGCAGCAGAAAGAAAAAGATTTCATCTTACACTTCGCACTCATTGGGGCGATTCTGTTCACGATATGCTTGATCGGAGGGGAATTGCCTGTACATTTTCACATCGGATCGGATGATGTTAGTGCGAATCCTTTCTTTTTCTCCCTTCGTCTGGGTATTGTGATGTTACTCCTTACGGCGTGCTGGTTCTACGCTGATTACCGAAAGACTCAAAAGTCGTTTGTTTTGGATGTTAGCCGAGAGTCGTTGATGGTGTATGCAGCCCATTTGCTTGTCATCTACGGGCGATTTTGGAATGAACATAGCTTATGGTTTTATTATGACCAGGCCTTCGGAGTATGGGAATGTATTGCAGGAACAATTGTTCTCATCATAGTAATGATTAGTGCAGCGATGATGTGGGGATGGCTCAAACGAAATCATCTGCCGCTTGCACGAGTGTCCTTCTGGATGTTTTCCGGAACGATCACATCATTGTATTTCATGAGCTGATTCTGAGAGGAACGAAACAAGTAACAAGTAAAAAATATAAAGAATTGTAGAAGGAAAAAGAAAATGGAAATTGTATCGCTTATAGTTTCAATCGTTGTTGCGGTTCTCGTATTGATAGTTCTCCAGCGAACTTTTCAGCGAAAAGGAGATGATTCAACACAAGCAGCATTGATCTTCCAACAGCAAGTGGATTCTTTACGCGGGGAAGTGAATCAAAATCTTAAGAACACGACCGATACATTTGTTATGTCTCTGAAGAACACAACGGATCTGGTTCTGAAGAGCCTGCAATCCACGACAGAGAGTATGAACCAGCATCTGAGCAGTGTTACATCGCAATTGCAGAATAACACCGGTCAGATGGGGTCGCGATTGGATAATGCGGCAAAGGTGATTCAAGATGTCCAGAATAAACTTGGCGAACTGGGGAAAGCGACACAAGAGATCAAGGAACTTGGTCAGAGCGTTTCGAAATTGGAGGAAATGCTCAAAGCTCCCAAGCTTCGCGGCGGGCTTGGTGAATTGCTATTAGAAGATTTACTCAAGCAAGTTCTTCCGGTAAATGCTTATGACATTCAGTACAGATTTAAAGGTGGGCAGACAGTCGATGCCATCATTCGACTTGCAGGCCGTATGGTACCGGTAGATTCAAAGTTTCCGCTTGAAAACTTCCAAAAAATGTTAGAAGCGAAGTCTGAACAGGAAAAGAAATTTACTACGAGGTCGTTCCGGGCGGATGTTAAAAAACATATAGATGCAATAGCGGGAAAATATATTCTACCCGATGAAGGCACATATGATTTTGCACTGATGTATATACCGGCTGAGAATATCTTTTATGAAACAATTATTAAGGATGAGTCATTTACTGACGATGAGGGTTTGCAAACATATGCAAATTCTCGGCATGTGATTCCAGTTTCTCCAAATAGCTTTTATGCATATTTGAGGGTTATTGCGCTTGGCTTGAAAGGATTGCAGATTGAGCAAAGTGCGAAAGAAATATTCCAAAATCTTGAACTACTCGCCACCGAATTGCGAAAATTCAATGATGTGTTTGAGACACTTGGCATGCAGTTGAACAATGCAAAGAACAATTACGACAAAGCCGATAAACAATTGGCAGGTCTGACCGAGAAATTTAAGACCGTGCAGTCGATACCGGATGCCAAAGCACAGAATCAGTTAGATGCGTTTTCGAAGGAATCTTCACAATAATCTTTGGAAAGTATTTACAATCGAATCTCGAATGACTTTCGGAAGATTTGCTGTTGTAACAAATTTCTTGCTTTTCCTTCATTGTTTTGAGATATTCAACATCAGTATTGTAATTCACCAGATGTGCTAACTTTGAAAGGAAAAAGATCATGACGCATAGTGCACACAACGATACAAGATTACAGTGGAAATGGGTCATCTTGTCGGTAATTGCCGGACTTATCATAGTTGGGTCGTCGTATTTCATTGTTGCGCCGACATTCCACAGTGGTCAAGTCCAGGTAATAGTTATGTTAGTTGGTTTCATCGTTACCGGTACAATTATCGGATATTATTCGCCGGGAATTACAATTAACGAAGCCTCGGTTGGTGGTGCACTTGTTATGCTCGTGATGCTATTCCTCCTCTTTATCACGAAAGCGGAAATTCACTTTTCAGCAGCAATCAACTTTTTACTCCTCATTCTCGGCGTTGGCTTTTCATGGGTCGGCGGTTGGGCAGGTGAAAAATTTCAGGGAGATGACACTTCAGCAGCAGAAGCCAAAAATCAAAAATTTCTTTGGAAATGGGTGATCGTTGGAGTAATAGTTTGTTTTGCGCTCAATATCTTATTTGTTTTCATTCTGTCAAAATTATTCCTCGTCCATGTCTTTAAATTTGCTTTTATTGGCTTCATTATAAGCTTCGTTGTTACAGGTTTCCTTGTGGGATATAAATCACCGGGTGTGACACTGAAAGAACCTGCAGTTGCAGGACTGCTCGCAGTACTTTTAGATTGGGTATATTTGAGGTATATCATTTCTCTTCGCGTTCCCGGACTGTATCTTACTGTTGGATTGATTATAGGATTCATGATTTCGCTCTTCGGTGCATGGCTTGGTGAAAAATATCAACAGAGCGTCGTGCCAAAGGTAACGGTTTAATTCGGCTGATAAAATTTTGGAAAAAGCCTCTTCAGATCAACTGGAGGGGCTTTTTCGTCTGTGTGCGTTGATGGAAACAATGAATACTATTGCATATCTTTGAAGAGAGAAAAATTATTGACACACGTGAGACATAAAAAATGAAAAGTACTCTTAAGAGAATTGGAATTCTTACAGGTGGTGGTGATTGCCCGGGTTTGAATGCAGTCATTCGGAGCATTGCCAAACCGGCGATGACACAATTTGGCTGTACAGTTATCGGTATTCTGGATGGCTTCGAAGGTCTTGTAGAAGGAAGGATGCGTGAATTAACTCCTCGGGATGTTGGGGGTATCGTGAATGTTGGCGGCACGATTCTTGGCACATCCAACAAAGGAAATCCGTTTCAATTTCCGGTTGAAACACCGCACGGTGTTGAAGTGCTCGACTATTCGAGCCAGGCCATTCAGAATTACCGCGATTGGAATCTGGATGCTCTCATCGCTATCGGTGGGGATGGCACGATGCATATTGTTGACCGGTTCACAGAGCTCGGACTGAACTTCATCGGCGTTCCGAAGACCATCGATAACGATCTCTCTGCAACAGATGTGACATTTGGATACGATTCTGCAGTTTCCGTTGCAACGGAGGCGATCGATCGTCTTCACACAACTGCTTCGGCACACCACCGCGTCATAGTCGTTGAGGTGATGGGACGGTATGCAGGATGGATCGCTCTCGGTTCAGGAATTGCCGGCGGTGCAGATATGATTTTAATTCCTGAGATTCCGTTCAAGTGGGAAAAAGTCTACGAACATGTACTCTTGCGCAGTAAACGCGGAAATCGGTTCAGCATCATTTGTGTTGCAGAAGGAGCGAAGCCTGCTGAAGGAGGCGTTGTAGTAAAAGAAATGGATAAAAAACGCACTGATCCTATACGTCTCGGCGGCGTTGGCGATGTGGTAGGGCGAAAGATTGAAGAAGCAACAGGACTGGAAACGCGCGTTGTCGTACTCGGACATGTTCTCCGGGGCGGCAGTCCGACTCCCTATGATCGAATCCTCGCAACACGGTACGGTGTCATGGCTCTTGAGTTAGCGGCACAAGGAAAATTCGGATATATGGTCAGTCTGCGTGGAACCGAAGTTGTTGCCGTTCCGGTCAAAGAAGCCATTCTCAAACTTCGCACCGTGCCGCTCGATTCACAATATATCAAATCTGCTCGCGCAGTAGGTACTGCATTCGGAGACTAAACGATGAAAGCCGCGGTCATTACAAAATTTGGCGCACCCAGTGTATTGAAAATTCAGGATTGGCCTGAACCGACTCCCCAAAAAGGTGAAGTGAAGATTCGAGTCAAAGCGATTGGGCTGAACTTCGCCGATGTGATGGCGCGGGTAGGATTGTATCCAGGTATTCCGAAACCGCCTTTCGTTCCTGGTATTGAAGTTTCAGGAATTGTTACGAAAGTTGGTGAAAACGTTCGGAAGTGGAGGCATGGAGATCGTGTCATCGCCTTCACGCAGTTGGGTGGATATGCAGAGTATGCTGTAGTCAAACAGGAACTACTTTTCCCGCTTCCCAAGCGGATGAGTTTTGAAGAAGGTGCAACATTTTCTGTTGCGTATCTTACGGCGTATCATGGATTGGTGACACTCGGGCATGTGCACAGAGGTGATAAACTCTTGATCCACGCTGCTGCAGGCGGAGTGGGTATCGCTGCGACACAGATGGCAAAACATCTTGGTGCGGAAGTATTTGCCACTGCGAGCTCGTCAGAAAAGTTAGAAATAGCACGCTCCCATGGTGCGACGCATCTTATCAACTATCAAACAGAAGATTTTGAAGAAGTTATTCTAAAAAAAACCAATGGATATGGAATTGATGTCGTTCTCGATTCGGTCGGCGGCAGGGTTTTTAAAAAAGGATGGCGGATTCTCGCACCCATGGGCAGATATGTGTTATATGGATTTGCTGCTGTTTCAGGTAAAAGCACTTACAGTAAATTAAAAGCATTGCGCGAGGTTCTATCAACACCGATCTTATTTCCTCATTCATTATTGTCGAGAAATGTGAGTCTTTCTTGCTTCAACATTTATTTTCTCACAAATAAAACTGAATATTTCAGAAATACACTGCGACTAATTCTAGATTGGCAGGCAAATGGAATCGTGAAGCCGGTTCTTGGTGCTCGCTATCCGTTGAGCAAGATTGCAGAAGCTCAAGCGTTTATGCAGAGTCGAATGAGCATCGGCAAAATTGTCATTACCCTGGATTGATTTGAAACCTCAACGGGCTATGGAAACACGTTCGTCAGATATAAAAACCATTGATCCGGAGTTTTTATGCACGGCATATTGCAACGGTTATTTTCCGATGGCCGATCCGAAGACCGGAGAAATTGGCTGGTACTCTCCTGATCCGCGAACAATATTCGAACTTGATACATTTCATGTTCCACGTAGTCTCAAGTTAACGCTGAAGAAGAAGCCATTCGATATTCGGATGAATAAAAGATTTGAAGAAGTAATGCGTGCGTGTGCACAACGGCAAGAAACATGGATTTCTGAAGCGATCATTAAGAGCTATGTCCGACTGCACAATGTCGGTATTGCGCACAGCGTTGAGACGTGGAAGGATGGAATGCTTGTCGGCGGTCTCTACGGTGTTGCGATTTGCGGAGCTTTTTTCGGCGAATCAATGTTCAGTAAGATGAAGGATGCTTCAAAAGTTGCACTCGTGCATCTTGTGATGCGATTGAAAGAAAAAGGGTACACATTATTGGATACACAGTTCACCACACCACACCTGCAGAGATTTGGGGCGCGTGAAATTCCACGCGCTGAATATTTGCAACGACTGGAAGAAGCACTCACCATGACATGTTCATTTGCTCACGAGGAACTATGACCAACAATTATCTCGAACCAGTTATCACACAAACCAATTTACCCGGCTTGAAACTGATCAATCGCGGCAAAGTGCGGGACATCTATGATTTTCGCGAGTCACTGCTCATTGTCGCTACGGATAGGATTTCTGCATTCGATGTAGTCATGAATGAAGGTATCCCCTACAAGGGAAAAGTTTTAACACAAATATCCGACTTTTGGTTTGAACAGACAAAAGATATCGTTCCGAATCATATCATCTCTTCTATTGTGTATGACTTTCCATCAGAATGCAAACCGTATTGGACCGTACTTGGCGATCGCTCCATGTTTGTGAAAAAAACAAAACCGCTACCGGTGGAATGTATTGTACGCGGATATCTTTCTGGTTCAGGTTGGAATGAATATAAAAAAAACAAAATTGTTTGCGGTATTCAATTACCAGACGGCTTAGTGGAATCGTCCAAGCTGCCGGCACCCATATTTACTCCGACAACCAAAGAAGATGTCGGCAAACACGATGAAAATATTTCGTTTGAGCAGATGTGCAGCATTGTTGGCAGGGAATTGGCAAACAAGGTACGCGATATTTCTATCAAGATTTATCAGCGCGGAGCGCAGCTTGCAGAAAAGAAAGGCATTATCATTGGTGATACAAAAATGGAATTTGGTGTGAATGAAAATGGAGAACTCATTCTCATTGATGAACTGCTCACTCCGGATTCATCACGATTTTGGCCAAAAGACAAATACCAGCCCGGCCGCGGTCAGGAGAGTTTCGATAAGCAGTTTGTTCGTGACTATCTCTTGTCTATCAATTTCAATAAGAAGCCGCCTGCGCCCAAATTGCCGGATGATGTGGTCCTAAAGACTTCTGCGCTCTATCTTGAAGCACTCAAGCAGTTGAGCGGCAGAACGCTGGTCTGATCTGAAGTGAAACCACCATTCGAAATTCTCGAACACCCATCCGATCTGGGAATCGAAGCGCATGGCAGTTCAATGCAAGAATTGTTTCAGAACGCAGCGCATGGTTTCATGTCGGTTGTAGCCGGAACTTCAAAAATTGAACCACGACAAAATCGGACGATAGAGCTTCAGGCTCTTGATCGTGAAAACTTAATGGTACGGTGGCTGACGGAAATTCTCTACCTGTACGATGCTGAAAAATTCTTGACTGCGGATGTGAAGTTTGAAACACTCACGGATACTTTGTTAAAAGCAAATATCCTTGGTGAACCGTACGATGTGTCGAAACATGAATTAAAGCTCGATGTGAAAGCTATTACGTATCATCAGTTGAAGGTCGAAGACCACGATGGTGATTGGATTGCGCGTGTATTTGTGGACATCTAGCTTATGTCAATTACGCAGTTAGATGAATATCGATATTTAATCCCAAAATCATTCCGAGATGGAATGAATGTGGAGGGATTGATCTATGCAAGTAAGGAACTTATCGGTGCGATTGAGCGGGATGAAACACTCAAACAGGTAGCGAATGTTGCAACGCTTCCGGGTTTGGTTGGCCGTTCTCTCGCTATGCCGGATGCACATCAGGGCTATGGTTTCGCGATAGGCGGTGTAGCTGCCGCTGATTTGGAAAAGGGAGTTGTCTCTGCTGGTGGTGTTGGATTTGATATCAACTGCGGCGTACGACTGCTCGCTTCCGATTACTCATTAGAGGAAGTAAAACCAAAAGTCGATTTACTGCTCAATCAGATGTTCTGTGATATTCCGTGCGGTACAGGAAAATCAGGAATATTGAAAATTTCTTTTGAGCAGCTCGATAAAGTTCTGCTTGACGGTGCGCGTTGGGCTGTCGAAAACGGCTATGGAACACCAGAAGATCTGGAGCATATAGAGGAAAATGGCAGGATGGTCAATGCAGATCCAAACGAAGTCAGCAAGCGTGCCAAGCAGCGCGGACGCGATCAGCTCGGCACTCTCGGTTCCGGCAATCATTTTGTCGAAATACAATATATAACGGAAGTGTTTGATGAAGAAGCGGCGAAGGCGTTTGGTCTCAGACTCAATCAAATTGTAGTGATGATCCACAGCGGATCGCGCGGTCTCGGTCATCAAGTATGCACAGATTATCTGGAAGTGATGCAGGAAGCGATGCCGAAGTATGACATCAAGGTAGTAGACCGGCAGCTTGCATGTGTACCCATCAAATCGAAAGAAGGACAAAGTTATTTGAAAGCAATGGCAGCAGCGGCAAACTTTGCATTTGCTAATCGCCAGATGATGAGCCATTGGACCCGAAAAGTATTTGAGCGTGTCATTGGTTCCAACAATCTCCGTCTTGTGTACGACGTTGCGCACAACATCGCCAAAGAAGAGGAACACCGTATCAACGGAAGGAATGTAAAAGTATTAGTGCATCGGAAAGGAGCCACACGTGCCTTCCCAAAACATCATCGGGATGTTCCGCGTGATTATTTTGAAATAGGTCAGCCCGTACTCATTCCCGGAAGTATGGGTACGTGCTCCTATGTCTTAGTGGGAACAGAAAGGGCGATGTTAGAGACTTTTGGTTCTACATGCCATGGTGCGGGACGTGCAATGAGCAGATACGCAGCAAAGAAAGATATCAGCGCGGAACAATTGATTCATCAACTCAAGGAAAAAGGGATTCACATACGCGGTGCTTCAAAAAGTGGTTTGACCGAAGAAAAGCCGGAAGCGTATAAAGATGTGAGCGCTGTCGTTGATGTTGTTCATCATGCAGGCATTGCTCGAAAAGTAGCAAAGATGGTTCCTATAGGTGTTATGAAAGGGTAGATGGAACTGAGCAAAATAAAGAAACGTTGTAGGGAGAGGAAGAAGTATCATGGAGAAAGAAAAAAGGAGAGGATAAAAAAACTGAAAACTCGTAAACGAATAATTTAGGATTTCAATGCTCAAACTCACGGAAGAAAATATTTTGCAATCACTCAAACAAGTCAAAGATCCCGATTTGCATCGCGATATTGTGACTCTTGGATTTGTCAAGAACCTTACAATCAAAGGGAGCGATGTCACGTTCGATCTACAACTCACCACACCCGCGTGTCCGGTGCGAGATCAGTTTATCATCGATTGCGAGAAAGCTCTACGAATGACAATAGAAGGAATCGGGAAGATTGATATTACGATGACTTCTCATGTGCAACGTAATACACATGCACAGAAAGAGGACCTCCTTTCTGGAGTAAAGAATACGATCGCTGTTGCGAGCGGAAAAGGAGGAGTGGGCAAATCAACTATTGCAGTGAACTTGGCAGTAGCACTTGCAATGGATGGCGCTAAGGTTGGATTATTAGATGCAGACGTGTACGGTCCAAGTGCGCCTTTAATGTTCGGAATGAACGAGAAACCGAAAGTTTCGAACGGTAAACTTCAACCGCTTGAAAAGTATGGTGTCAAGGTGATGTCGATCGGATTTCTTGTCAATCCGATGGAAGCAGTCATTTGGCGCGGACCAATGGCGAGCGGCGCTGTAAAACAATTTATAGCAGATGTAACCTGGGGTGATCTGGATTATCTGATCTTCGATATGCCTCCCGGTACGGGAGATATTCAGTTGACACTTGTTCAGACGATTCCGCTGACGGGAGCAGTCATAGTGACAACACCGCAAGATGTTGCTCTTGCCGATGCGAAAAAAGGTCTGGTGATGTTCAATAAAGTTCATGTGCCGGTGCTCGGAATCGTTGAGAATATGAGCTATTTCATTTGCAGCCATTGTGGTCAAAGAGAAAACATCTTTGATATTGGCGGTGGTAAACGAATGGCTCATGAATTGAACGTACCATTCCTTGGTGAAATTCCCATTGACACCAAAGTTCGCGTTGGCGGAGATAAAGGCGATCCGATCGTTCATGGAGAACCGGAATCTCAGCAGGGAAAAATTATACAAGCCATCGCCAGACAGCTTGCGGCACAGATTAGTATTCAATATCTTGGAACGCCGTCGGTACCGAAGGTAGAGATATTGTTGCCGAATCAGAACTGACTTGGAGAAAACGTGTTAACGCCACAAATTATTGAAGCAAGANNTGGGGGTGATGTTCAGCTCGTGCGTGTCACAGAAGACGGCATCGTCGAAGTACGATTACTGGGATCGTGTGTTGGTTGTCCGATGTCATCGATGACATTGCGGGCAGGTATTGAACGGTCGTTAATGATACAGCACCCGGAGGTACGTCGTGTGGAACAGGTGAAGTAGCCTCTGCGAAGGTCGCCGGTCTATTTTCCTTTCTTCATGTCTACTTCAGTCAGTTTCCCATCTTTCAACTGAACCACTCGCGCAGGATATTTTTTTACTAAATCATAATTATGCGTTGCCATGAGTATAGCGGTCCCGCGCATATTGATTTTCTTGAGAAGTTCCATAATCTCAGCGGAAGAAGTTGGGTCAAGATTACCTGTCGGCTCATCTGCAAGAAGAACAATCGGTTCGTTGACCAGTGCCCGCGCTATGACGACACGCTGCTGCTCTCCGCCTGATAGCTCATGCGGCATATGATTGCGTTTATGACTTAAGCCGACATCAGCGAGTACGTGCAAAACTGTTTTCTTGATTTCACTTCGTCGTGCGTTCGTGACGAAAAGTGCGAAGGCAACATTATCGTACACATTCCGGTCTTCGAGTAATTTAAAATCTTGAAATACAATTCCCAACCGGCGCCGGATGAGGGGTATTTGACGATTCGTAAGAGTTGCGGAATCATAGCTGGAAATCTTCACCCTTCCGGTGGAGGGATATAAATCAAAGTACAACAACCGCATGAGCGAACTTTTTCCGGTGCCGGTTTGTCCGACCAGATACACAAACTCACCTTGTTCTACTGAGAAATTGAGGCGGTCGAGGACATGTTGACCATCGAACGATACCGAAACGTTCTTTAATTCAATCATGATCGCGTCTATTCTTTGATATTTGGACGGCAAGCTTGATCGCTTCGATCATGCTGGACAGGTTTGCTTTGTTCTTTCCAGCAATGTCATAAGCTGTGCCGTGGTCAGGTGAAGTGCGTATGATCTTCAGCCCTGCTGAAAAGTTCACACCTTTTCCGAATGAACTCATCTTGAGTGGAATCAATCCCTGGTCATGGTACATCGCCACGACCGCATCATACTTTTTATACGCATGTATTCCAAAGAATGCATCAGCAGAAAATGGACCTTCGGCAAGAATACCCGCTGCTTTGGAATCTGCTATCGCCGGTGCGATCATTCCATCGTCTTCAGTACCGAACAATCCTTTTTCACCTGCATGTGGATTAAGTGCAAGGACGGCAAGCCGCGGTTTCTTCAAGCGAAAATCTTTCTTCAGTGATGCATCGATAATGGCGATTTTTTCAATAACTTTTTCTTTAGATATATTCGCTGCGACATCCTTGAGCGCTGAGTGGATAGTAACAAGTCCTACGCGCATTGTATCCGATACAAGCATCATCGCTACATTTTGAGATCGACTCAGGAGTGCAATCATCTCAGTTTGTCCTGGGAAACTATAACCGGCAAGATTCAGCGCTTCTTTGGATATCGGAGCAGTGACCATTGCTGCTGCCTTACCTTGCACGCAGAGTTCAACAGCGCGCTCAAGAGCAGCACCTGCAGATCGACCGGCTGTTTTTGTGGTAGTGCCATACTGGATGTCTGCACCGATACCATCACCAACATCTATGACCGAAAGACCAGATCGATGAAGCTGGACTAATGTTGTTTGTGCAAGTGGTACTTTGAGTTTACAGTTTTTTGCTGTCTGTTCAAAAACACTTAATGGCCCGATAAGAATTGGGACGCAGAGCTTTTTTATAGTTGGATGGATTGCGACTTTGAGTGCAAGTTCTGNNGTTTCAATAATTCTCCGTCTTCACAAGAATATAATTGCTGTTCTTCTTTGAATCCCTAAAAGTAAACCGCTTTTTAAGGTTTTCGTATGTCCAGATTTCGGTTGGCGCTGTATTCGGTTTCAGCAAACGATTTGTTATGGATGGTGCGCCGAATAAAATATAAATGCGTCCGCGGTCGGTACGATACCCGTCTTTTTCATCTGTAGTAGAAAATCTCTTGATTGATTCATCTACGCGCCGGTAGTATTCAGCCATGACTGAATTATACGCACGCGTGGTGTCTGGATTGCGTTTGTGCCAGAACGCTCGAAACGCTTTTCTCGATTTATCGGAACTGAACGCAGACATCTGGTCGATTTCTTCTTCCGTCGCGATAAGTTTTAATGCGTCAACGGCTACTTTAGGATCGGAAAGAGAACGAGGTTTGAGCGGCCAAATAACTTTATATCTAAATTCTTTTACAGACTTTAACGCACCTTGCGTCACTATTGCGGTGAGCAGATATGTACCGGCATCCAATCGTTTTATCGGAATGGGTGCAAAGACAAATCGGCTGTGTGCCGGTCCTTTTTTTATTGTAAAAGAGACGCGCTTTACATTTTCGATCACGGCAAGTGTGCCGTCTCGCTGGGAACATTGTTCGCCCTGTAATTCTTGCGAAATCTCGTCGTCTTCGTTCTTGCTTTGTATTTTCCAGGCAAGATGAATGTCGGTGCTTGTGTCTGGTGTAACGACCTGAAACAAACATACTCCCGCCTGTCCAATGATAACATTCCCGCCATGGTTTATCGGGGAAAAAATAACATGGTCGGATGAAGAGGTGTCGGATTGTATCGGCTCGATAAACATGATTGGAGAAACATTCAAACCGGAAGCAGAAAAAGTCTGTGCATCCACTTTCATATCGCGATTGATGAATGATTTACCAGACTCGCTGTCTTTTGCTTCAACAACAATTTTAAAAAATCCCTTTTTGAGTTGGAAAGTAAAAATTCCTTGTATCTCATCGGATGGAGGAGCATCTTCGGAAGGTACCGAGATTCGTTCAATCCGCATCGGGCGGACCTCGCGTCCAACTGTGACATTGTTGCTATCCATAATTTCAACAATCAATTCTCCTTTTGCTTCGTACCTTTCTTCTTGTGTCTTGGCTGTTTTTGCAAAAAAGAGAAACGATGGACTTACACGGTAGAGAACAACAAGCTCGATGGATGTCGTGTCGCTGCTCCAATACGGAATAGCTTCAAATATCACGGGACTCATAGTGTGCGCATCCAACCGAGTAGTCTCTTTGTCGAATTGAGCAAAGGAGATCGAAGAGAAAAAAACAAAAAAGAAAGTAAGATATCTCATTATTGTTGCCTTGTAGGTTTTTGTTCGATAGGAAACCATATAATTCACGGCACTGGAAAAATACGGAGAAAGTGAGGGAAAGGCAAACGCGTGTAGTCTGTTTTCTTTTCCTGCCTTTTTTCTGATGCTTTTTGAACTTTGCAGTAAATGAGAAACGACGTTTGCAGAAATGATGGAAAAGACAAGAACAGATAAAGAGGTCGGTCACATGAAAGAGCAAATGACTATCCCTCCAATATTTCAATGTCCTTCAAGGCGTCACGAGGAGTCTACGACAGAAGTGGAAAAAATATCAGCATATATCTTCCATATCTAAGAGACGAATTGTTCTCTCGATCATCCAATATACTGGTAAAAGTCTCGTATAAACTTTTCAAGATAAAGAGGTAAAACTGTGGAAAAGCATAAGATTCTCTATTATATTAATACTGCAGAAAATGTTTTATAGTAAATAGGCAGTCACAGCTGGACTATTTGAGCGATTCGTTATTTACGATAGCAAATCAGCACATATTCAGTGGTAACTTTTACATGAAGAATGAAGGGGAAAAACATTATCGGAGAACGAACGATGGTGTTCCAATGTTCTATAAGTATATAGCAAAAAGGAAGATATTTTATGCTGCTCTACAGCCGCGGCTCGGAAAGTGATGTTCTCTACGAAGAAGATCTGAAGCAAGGACTTACTCAGGCGTTTTTAAAATTAGGTGCAAAGAAAAAGGTTTTAGCAATTCCTCCGGATTTTACCCGCTTCCACTCGCATGCCGGTATTCTCACGCGCATGACGTGGGAGTATTACAAAGAAAAGCTCACTGATATTCTTCCTGCGCTTGGCACACACACTGCCATGACCGAAAAAGATATCAAAACCATGTTCGGTAATACACCGCTCAATCTCTTTCGTGTGCACGATTGGCGGAAAGATGTGGTCACGCTGGGGGAAGTTCCATCTGATTTTATTTATCAACAATCAGAAGGAAAATTGGATTATGCATGGAAGGCGCAGGTCAACAAACTTCTTGTGGAAGGGAATTTTGATTTGATATTGTCGCTTGGCCAAGTGGTACCGCACGAAGTTATCGGCATGGCGAACTACAACAAAAATATTCTTGTGGGAACCGGCGG
>PLMS01000120.1 GCA_003142575.1 Ignavibacteriota bacterium | reverse complement strand
GATGACGGAGCCAAGGGATGGACCCGGATCAAAGGAGAAGGATTCTCGCTAAACTTCACGACAGAGCAGAATATCGATAAGATTGCAAACCGGATCAAAGAGCTTGGCGGCATTCTCGATACCGAGCCTGCCGACATGCCTTGGGGTGCGCGCGCATTCCGGTTGAAGGATCCGGATGGGTACAAGCTGGCGATCTCGTCTCCGCGTCCGGCGTAATTTCTCGCTTCTAAGTTCGGTTCTGTAGCCGAGGTCATTGACCTCGGCATTTCCATCTATTAGTAAGTCTCCCAAGATAACCCCCTTTGCTCCCCCCTTTGTTTAACGGAATGTCCCAGATAAAGGTAGAAGAATTGTGCGGAACTGAATAAAGGCGAAGGATGTTTTACGTGTGAGATAGGTACTTGACATTTTGAACAAGAATGGAGACCTTGTGATCGCTTACTCTTTCTTAATCAAAAGGAAAAACAACGATGTCGTTTTCAAGAACTATCTCTCGTATAAAAACATTCATTTTTCCAATGAACAACGAACCGGGAGAAATATCCATGAATAATCAAGCATCTTTTGATCTCAGCATTGTTCTTCTTAAAGAAGGAAGTGGCTGGGTTGCTCAATGTCTTGAATATGATATAGCGGCACAGGGAAACACGGTCAAAAAAGCCCAACAGGCGTTTGAAAAGACTTTTGTTGGTCAACTTATTGTTGACGTAAAACACAACAAAATGCCACTTGAAGGAATAGCAAAAGCTCCTAAGATGTACTGGGATATGATTGATCAGGCTGAACACCGTCAAGAAAGAAGGCCCGTATATTTACCAGAGACTTTCCCCTGCTTAACGATGGCTACAGCAAATTATTTACAATTCCAGAATTAATATTGTCTTGGGGGAATAATTTGGCCTATCCATTCACCTACCTTCAAACAGTTGCTGAGTTTAGAAATCGATTAATACAAGAGTACAATTGTCAACTTAAGACAACAGCCGCAAAAGATAAAGAAACAGGACAGGATTTTAACGCTCCATATATGGAGCGTACAATAGATGGTGAAGTACTCCAATGTAGCTTCTTCTTTGAAGATGACAATGAGAGGCCTTTATGGTCTGTTGTTAGAAGTATTTGCAGACGTTTAAGAATCGACCCTTCATCGTTCGGCATAACATTAGAATAAAAAAATCTTATTCCTCCAATACCAGCGGGATTTATTCGTCATTCTTCAAACAAATCTCTTTGATTGGATTGTCCCATCATTCTATTATAGCCACTTTCAAACGTCCTTTTACCAGATGAAGTTTTCAAGATTGCAACAACTTGCCAAACCTGCGAACGCAACTTTTGTAATCCAAGATCAGTGCTTAGCCAAGAATGGAATCTATGTTTCCTATACTTCTTATTTATTAATGGATTTTTTTCATCCAATCTCTTGAGAACTTCCCCTCTTTCAAATGGGTCGTAAATATATTTTCTGATAAATTTAGCATAGTACAAAGGACGATTTCGAGAGGTTGTCCTTTCGTGTCCATAGATTTTATCAAGTTGTTGGAAAAATTCATCTGGGAATTCCTTAGAATATTCTCTTACTTCATCAACAAGATAACTTTCCACCAAAATTCTGAGTGCTTCAGGATTTTTGAATCTTTCATATCCTAATTGTTCATAAATTAATGCTGTGATACCAACCTTAGCGAACGATCTCAAAAGTATTTCACATTGTTGTGCAATTCTAAGTTGCGGTTTCCCTTTAAGAGCATGAGCTTCTCTCGCCTCTAAATATACATTACAGACTAAAACAAGAACATCGGCGTGATAACCAGATATAACTTGATTTCCATATAAAAAGTTGATTCCGTTCAGTCTTTCTCTTAATTCATCTTTGACATAGGGCAAAAGATTTTTTGCACCAATAAAATTTGGTAAGTCCGTTCTGCTCGATCCCTTCCATGCCCTACCTATTGCCTTCATCATTTTGCCTTTGTTGAGAATGGGTGTACCATCTTCTAAGATGTAGCAATCAAGTTCGATGTTCGCGAATCTAACTGGACCTGCACCCCATGCTTTTGGCAGTTTTTCGTTCATTTGTGTTCCCTTTCGCTTATATTTGACATTTTTTTGATGGACCTATACACCCAATGCTTTTGAGATGGTTAGTTGGAAAACAGCATCATTCTTTCGGTTGTTATAGCGATAACAAAACTCATCGACATATTTTCCAAGATGTCGAGCACTCACTTGGTGATATTGTCCCATGATTCCACGTTTCAAGAGTGCCCAGAATCCCTCAATCGTGTTTGTATGTGCAATTCCAGAAACATATTGTTTCTTACTATGTACTACTATTTTATGATCTTTGAATTCAAGTTTCAAATCTTTGTACCCGCCAAATTCGTCACTCATAATAATAGCGTCACGAGAAACATTTTGTCGGATAATCGGTTTAAGAGTTTTACCATTGGCATGTTTAACAGGTTTTGCTCTAACTACTCCATTACGTTCTACCATTCCAAATACTGGAGTTTTGTTTCCCTGCATGTAACCCCTTCCTTTTCCATGAGTTTTTCCACCTACAAAGGTTTCATCTACTTCAACAATGCCCTGTAGTAGTTCGCCATATTCTTTCATTGCCCGCCTAATTCTCATTGCCATATACCATGCAGTATCTTTATTAACACTAATGTCTCTTGAAAGTTGTCGAGCGCTAATTCCTTTTTTAGCATTAAGTATAAGAGAGATTGCAACGAACCACTTTTGAAAATCAACTTTCGTTTTATGAAAGATTGTAGCAACGGTAACACTGAAAGAGGTGTTGCAGTTGTTGCAATGATGCCTTTTCTCTTTCTTTAAAGAAGTAACTTTTGTAGATTTACAGTAAGGACAGATTGGCTTACCATGCCAGCGAACATTTTCAAGATGTGCGATACAAGAATCTTGTGTGGGGAATTGCTTGTAAACGTCTGCGATGTTCATGGTCTTGTCCTTGTTTTATGTCTGGGTTTCTATCTACCGTTGACACATACAAGGTAATACATGGATATGAGAAAGTCAAGAGAAATCTTCTACCTTTATCTGGGACATTCCTTTGTTTAAAGGGGGGATATGGGGGGGTTGAGTTTTGGTTAGGCAGGCGACAGCTACTAAATTGCTTCTGCTTTTTTGAATTAGTACGTTGAAACAAACGGGCTGGAACAAAAATAATTACCGCCGATTTTGCGCAAAACGTCTGACCAGAACCGGTAATTCCTATACAGAAAATACTTTAATGTTCACATCGTCATCCGATAGCAATCCTGCGCATCTCGAGCGCGGCCTCGGCCTCAAGGAAGCCACCGCGCTCAACATGATCGACATGGTGGGGATTGGTCCGTTCATTGTCATCCCCTTCGTAGTAAAAACCATGGGCGGCCCTCAGGCAATGATCGCGTGGGTCGCAGGTGCAGTACTCGCGTTGATGGACGGCTTCGTTTGGTCGGAACTTGGCGCTGCAATGCCCAAAGCCGGTGGCAGTTATTTCTTTCTGCGCGAATCGTACGGCGCTGCGCGCTGGGGAAAAGCGATGTCGTTTCTCCTGATATGGCAGACGATGTTTCAAGCTCCGCTTGTTATCGCTTCCGGTGCCATCGGTTTCGCCCAATACTTTACGTACCTCGTACCGCTCACGGGACTGGAGCAAAAAGCAATCTCAGGCGCTCTCGTCATCATCCTTGTGGTTCTTCTCTACAGGCGCATCACCACGATCGGCAGGTTGTCGCTCTTATTGTGGACGGGATTGGTGCTTACGTTCATCTGGTTGATATGGGGAGGCGTAACGCACTTCAATCGCCGGCTGGCTTTTGACTTCCCGACCGGCGCATGGAATTTTTCATGGTTGTTTTTTGCAGGACTGGGCCAGGCAACGGTCCAGACCATTTATACATATCTTGGCTACTACAATGTCTGCCACCTCGGCGGAGAAGTGAAAGCGCCAGAAAAAAATATCCCGCGAAGCATATTTATTTCCATATTAGGGATTGCCATACTGTATCTCGCCATGCAGTTGAGCATCTTCGGTGTTGTTCCATGGAAGGAAATTGCAGAGTCTCCTTTTATTGTCAGTACGTTTTTCGAGCGTATCTATGGCGGACATGCCGCGACTGTCGCAACCGTTCTGATCCTCTGGATTGCATTCGCATCGTTGTTCTCGGCGTTGCTCGGATATTCCCGCGTTCCCTATGCGGCTGCATCCGATGGTGCGTTTTTCTCGCCGTTCGCCCGCCTCCATCCGACAAAACATTTCCCTCATGTTTCCCTGCTCATACTGGGGGGCATGGCGTTCGTGTTCAGTTTATTGTTTAAGCTCACCGATGTGATCAAGGCAATCCTGGCAATGCGAATACTCGTACAGTTCATGGGACAGGCAGTGGGCGTGATGCTTTTGCGGCGGCGGTGGCCGCCGGAACGATTGCCGTTCAAGATGTGGCTCTACCCTCTTCCCGCCCTGCTGGCGCTTGTAACGTGGGGAGCAATATTTTATTCGACAGGCACTGCGTTTATGACTGCCGGCAGCGGCGTTGTTGCGGCGGGCATTGTTGTGTATCTCATCCGCAGCCGGATTATTCATGAATGGCCGTTTGAACAGTGAGAATGGCAGCAGCAAGTAGGGGCGATTCATGAATCGCCCCTACAGTATCGTTCAATTGCTCCCCCCTTCGATTGAAGGGGGGATGGGGGGTTCATTTTTTTTTGATCGCGGTTGCAAAATCACTTCGTCTGTTATTTCTTCTTCCCCTCGAGTGATTTCATCAGGTTGACGAGTTGAAATTCATGGCGGATGGGGTGCATCACGGCATGTTCCAGCATCCCTTCAATGCAGTACTCCGTTTCCCAGTTCGATGCATACGTACGGTCGAAGAAACGGTCTTCGGGAACATCGCGCAAAGGCAAATCCCATCGTTCCAGCAAATGTGCGAGAAATTTGTCTGCAGATTGTTCTATGTGCTCCAATTCCGGCACAGGATCAATTCCCGGATCGGGCAGTTCAAGTTTCTGACATATCCATGTTATGTACCATCGCGACGATTTGAGCGGGTGCCGTAAAAGAGTCTCCATGGATTTGTACGATGGATCGGTCGTTTGAGGCAGCGTAACGCCCGCCTTTTTTGCCTTTCGCCATGTTTCCAAATACGAGCGCATGTGCTGTTCGTGCAATGCAATCAACGCGCGCGCACCACCGTAAGAATATTCTTTCATGATCTCTGTATCCTCGTTATTTCTTTCTCTGTGAGTGTTATCCAAACAGCCGTCATATTAAAAAATAAGTGTATCGGGTACTAACAACCAGCCGGACACCGAAGAACAACGGGGCCCGATTTTTTTATTGAGGCAAAGGACTTTCTTGCAAACTCTACAAAAGCGAGTAACCAATGTAAATGTTTCTTTGGATTAGCAAACTTCCCTAAGTATAACGGAACCCTTACTGCTTCGCAACTCTTTTCCGCCGCAAGCTTCAAGCAACACAAGTAATATTTTTCAACGGGTGAACATGATTGTTATGATTTAAGATAAGGAAATTGAGGAAAAGTTACTTTCAGAAGTTGTCTTCAGAAGAAGATTTCCTAAGAACTTAGATTATTGCGATGATGTGAACCTGGAAAAGTAATTATCAATTTCTGGGCGTAGTTCGATTCCCGCTTTTTCAAAACAATCCAATAAATCATTATATGATCCCTTGCCACCAAGGAAATCCCAAAATTCTTTTGCAACAAGAACCTCTTTTTTTACATCTAGCATGCCCTTCATCGTCCAACGTTTATATGCTCCTGGCTCGTATGGATTATAAGGAATCGATATTAAAGTATTAACTTTCGCTTTGGGATTTTTAAATAAATAAACTGCAAGCCACTCCAACATATTTCTTTTATAAGAAACAAAATCTGTTTTATTGGGTTTTACGGTTTTCAAATCAAACATAAACACCTTATTTGATTTTGAAATTAGGAACAAATCTACTTTTACTGATCTCAGATTAGTAGTTTTTCCTTTTTGAGCAACGGCTCTAATACTTTCGGTTTCATTCTTTTTATTGACATTTCCGCCAACCGAAAGGTCATTCATAATCTTTTGAATTGTTTTTTGTGCGCTTTCAGTAATTATATTTCCAAGTTCGTATTGTGTTTGAACTTTCTTAAACTTCGCTTTTGCAAGTTCTTTTGCGACGGGTTCATATATCGAAATTCCAAATGTCGTATTTAAAGATTGCAGGAAGGAAAACAATGCCATTCTATCTCTTCCAAGCAATCTGTAGTGAAACGGCATATTTTCTGTTTCCGGTTTGTAATTCTTGAACTTGTTTCTTAAACAATTCTTGATTGTTTCCGTAACTCGCTTTTTATCTTCATTTGATAGAGACATTATTTTCCTCTTAAATGAAAAATAATTTCCGAATAAGCACCCTTATCTTTTTCCGTTCGGTTGAGAACGGGGCGTTTGTATTGGTTCACGATCTTCATTCCAGCTTGTTCTGCAATAGTCGGATATAAATTCCATTTATCATTTGCCACTAAGAAGACATTATAATCTTTCGATAAAAATCTTTTACAGTTATTTAGAACACTAGCAATGCTTTTTGTATAGCTTTCTTTAGCTTCTCTGCCTTGTCCTTTGGATAACGGACCAATTTCCAGTTCATCCTGTCGTTTAAAGCCGAACAGATCGTACGCATAAGCATGTTGCTCGTGATAATCTATCAATCCCACATACGGAGGGCTAGAAAAGATTCCATTAATCTTTCGCTTCGCAATTAAAGCGGCTAATTCGGGATTTTTCTTTTCAAGCTGTGATACAATATCGATGGTTCTGCTATCTCCCGTCAAGCAATACTGATACGTTTCTGTTCGTAATTTTCCAAAATCAGCTAAACGTTTTACGGTATCTTTAGTATATGTTTCCCACCATCTTAGAATAGAAAAGAGCGGCTTGCACATCTTGCCGTGTTTTGCGCAATAGTAGGTCGTTGTGATTGGTTCAAGTAATGTTGCCAAATCTGCATGAGTCGTTGCGCGACACGAGCGAATTGTCCTGCTTAATATAATGCTGACAATTTTCTTGGTTTCAATGTTTTTGACCTTTTTTATTTCAGCAAAGACGAATTCAATTTCATTGCGAATATGCTGGGAATACCATTTATCCAAAAAGGTGTCTTCACTGTCTTGCCGGAGTTTAATTTTATAGTTTTTGACGAGTTTTTGATAGATCGGTAAGAATTCTCTTGCTTTTTCCGGCCCGTAAGACTCTTCGTCTATTTCGTCTCGCTGAATTTTATATTTGTATTCCGGCACGGGAAAAAACTCGTTGTTAAATTTGTAGAGTTCCTGTAAAAGCTTTTCCTCAAACTCAACAGTATGAGAATTAGCAAGAAATGCTTTCAAGGCAAACGTAATTCTATTAATTTCCTTCTGAACATCGATCAAATCAAACTTTGTGACTTTACAATTGCTGATCAGCGCATTGAACACAGAGACATCTATACCGACAGCGTGCATTCCTAATTCGCTTGCCTGCACAAGCGTTGTTCCACTTCCGCAAAACGGATCGAGAACGATGTCGTTTTTATGGAAATAGACTTCTTTCTTAAATTTATCGGTATGACTATCGAGAAAATATTCCACAAGCTGCGGAATAAATTTCCCCTTGTATGGATGCAAACGATGAACGTGTTTCGTGGTTTCCGCTTCTTTGTATTGATCGAACGAAAGCGCCCAGTTCAAATCTTTGCCGAGTTGGTCTTTCCATGATAATTCTCTATGGCCATTAAAAGAGCTATAATATGCCGTCAATTCTTTCTTTGAAATTTGTGTGCTTCCATTATTACCATACTTCTTAATTCGACCGTATTGAATCAAATAGGAAATGTTGGATGGTGTTACATTCTTTCCCATATGCACTGAAGCCCATTTAGCTGCTTCATTAACATCCATCAAATCAGACGAAATGTTCTCAGTAATTACATCAAGTGATAAACCTGATTGAGAAGAAGAGGACTTTATATTATATACTGCTTGCTGATCGGCAACTCGGAGTTTTGAGGAAGTTTGTTTCTTTGCTTTAGGCAGAATTCTCTTTTTGTGATTTGTCTTTGCCATTTTTCTATACTGTCTGGTAACCAAGGTTTGTTTTCATTAATCTACCAAACCCTTGCCTTGTTTGCAACCATATGATCTACAAAGGTTTTCCTGTACTGCCAAAACATTCCCCACTTCATCTTTCCGCCATAGTTATGCTCATCCTTCTTCCTCACATCCATCCCGCCGGAACAATAACCAATCAATACACTAACTCTTTTCCTGTCATTGCAAACGCTTCTTAGTAGGGACGTTCAATTGAACGTCCCTACAAAAGCAATATGCTAGAGCAGATCAGTAAAAACTTTCCTACGGTAATCCTTATTTCGCGGATTGCTTGGCAAGTTCCCTCACTTCGTTCGGGACAAGCCTCGCAATGACGATAACTCTTTTGTTAAGAATCTGATTTGAAATCTGACGATAGCGGATGGCATGTTCATGTCCCCAACACGCTTCTCGCCAAAATAGTAACAAGTTATCAGGCGAGAATCAAGGGGCATATATTACAGGGACGTATCATGATACATCCCTGATTTGTTTTCAATAAAAAGCCTCGGATAACAACTGAGGCTTTTACTTGTTCAACGTATGTTGAATGAAACACCTGGTTTCTTCGCTGGATTAAAATCTTCCCGCAATATCCAAACAGATCGTTTATTCTCTCTCTATTCTTCCGGATCCATTAATCTGCTGGTTCACATTCTTTGGATCTCCTTTGTACTTCACAGTTCCGGAGCCGTTAATTTGTACGCCAATAGAATTTGTTGCATACACCCGAATGTTTCCGCTGCCATTAATTTGGATATCCGAGTTCTCTGAAATAAGTGAAGCTGCATCGATCTTCGAAGATCCTGAAGTAGTGATATGCACTGTGCCGCTCTTTCCATTCAAGTGCAGCTTTCCCGAACCATGAATACCAATATCGAATGCGCTGTTGTTGATATTATTGATGTCACCATCAGTCGAACCATTCGAAGTAAACTCTGTGATATTAGGGACGGAAACTGTGATTCGAATTCTCTGTGTCGGGAAAAGATTTCCTTTTGTATCAATATGAAGTGTATTGTTGTGAACTTCGGTTTTGATGCGCGGCAAGAGATTCTCATCGGTTTCAATTGCCAATGATTGTTTTGCCTGACAATCGATTTGCACTTCATATTCGCCATCGCAAGTAATGGCCTCAAATGCCGCAACATCCCTCGTTTCGGTTTTGATCGATCCATTCCCGCGAATTCTATGCCAGTTGCAGGAAGTGAGTGCGAAGACGCTTACCAGAGAAATGAGGAGTAACTTTTTCATGATTTTTTTACCCTTTCGGAAATAGTATGATCATCATTCCTCTATTTAATTACTCATTGCAGTTATGGTAGTATACATATCCTCCTGCTCGAAAGTTGCAATATAATTTTCAAATTCGTCTCACCATCCTTCTTCCTTACATCCATCCCGCCGGCAAAGTCCCCGCCACAAAGTCCCCTCTTACATAAGACTTAACTGAAGGGAGAGTGGATGTTCCGATGTAGTTCAATCGGAACAGGGGTGTGTCATTTCTATACCTTTCCATTATTCTGTTTTAGCAGGAGAGGTCGGTTCTGTTTTAGCTGGCGTGGTTGGTTCTGTNNGGCGTGGTTGGTTCTGTTTTTGCTGGAACGGTTGGTTCTGTTTTAGCAGGAGAAGTTGATTCTGTCTTCGCTGGAGCAGTCAATTTAGTAGAACCCTTACCATACATTCGCGTATGCTGCCGACAATATATTGAACCAGTTTGAGCCCTCCTTTTGCATTGGGTTCCATTTTTTAATATTGCTTTACATTGCTCTGATAGAGCAAACGCCGTTACCACTAAGAACATTACAATAAGAATAGATATACGCTGAATAACTGTTTTCATAACATATCCTCTCAGTTCGACTCACTCACAACTTTTGGATCAGACCACGGATCCGTTACTATTAATCTACCAAACCCTTGGCTTGTTTGCAACCACTCGCCTCATCATTCAGTCGCAATTACATTCTTCTTCTTCCAAATATCCATCCCGCCGGCAAAAGTCCCCCTCTCACATGATATTAATCGAGCCGAGAGGGGATGTTCCGATGTAGTTCAATCGGAACAGGGGTGTGTCATATGCGCCTCAATCCATTCTCGCAAATGTTCAACAATTCCATCAACATTATCCTTTACATCCCAATCCCAGAATCGCAACACTGTCAATCCCAATGATTCCAATTTTTCCTGCCTGATCTTATCTTCCTCTTCTTTTCCTTCATGAGAATCGCCGTCTATCTCAAGAATCAATTTCAATCGCGGACAGTAAAAATCTACCACATATTCATCAATCGGTTTCTGCCTGTGGAAATCATAACCTAATAATTGCTTGCCTTTAATGTGCTGCCAGAGAAGAATTTCTGACAATGTCATATCCTTCCGCAATTTCCGGGCAATCTGTTTGAGTCTCGGATTGTAACGAACCCATCGTTCATCCATATTCCAGCCTATTATATCACACACCCCTGCGGTCTCCTCTCCAGAGGGGACGTCTAATCTTTAATATAAAAAATAATTTTGTATCGCATCACTTAAATGATTGACACAAATAGATTCGTGACATTATCAGGCCTCCGGCTCTCACATCCATCCCACCGGCAAAAGTCCCCGCCACAAAGTCCTCTTTTAAATAAGACTTAACTGAAGTGAGAGGGGACATATGGAAACCTGCGGCGAGTTAAGGGTTAAATAAAATGGTGAGCACTTGTTCAATCCAGCAATTAAAATCCGAGAAACTGTCATCGGCGATCCCCCATGGTAATCATGACTGGTTCGGGATTTTTCTTAAAATATACTTGATTTACGATGCGAGGGCAAGAACTGTTTTACTACTTCTTTCTCTTCGTTAAGTATTTCGCTGCAGGCTCTTTTACATGAAATCCTATTCCGCGCTTGGGTCTTTCAGGCGAAGCAATCAACTGTCGGATAGCATCAAATACTATTTTGAACTGCGAATCATATTTCTTCTCGAGATCTTCAAGTTTGCGGGCAAGATCTTTATGTGTTGCGAGTACCTCCCGCAATTTCACGAATGTTCTCATAATCTCGATATTGACATGGATGGCTCGTTTGCTCTGCAATACGCTCGAAAGCATTGCAATACCTTGCTCCGTCAATACGAAGGGGCGATAGCGCGTTCCGCCCCAGCTTGAGGTGCCAAGTTGGTACCTCAAGTGTTGAAATTCATCAGACGTTAATTCAAAACAAAAATCATTTGGAAACCGATCCAAGTTTCTTTTCACTGCCCTTTTGAGAGCCTTTGTTTCTACTTCATAAAGTTCAGCAATATGAAAATCGAGCATCACCTTTTGTCCGCGGATGAAGAATATTCCTTTCTCGATTATTTCACTCGGTACGATACTTTGCTGTTTCATTTTTATCCCTTCTAAAAATTCTTTTGGCTGTTTCCTGTTGACGCCGGCGCATAGAATTACTTGTGTATATTTATCTCGCTACCTGTCATCGGCGATCCCCCATGGTAATCATGACTGGTTCGAGATTATGAAATATATCATAATCCGGGTTGGAGGGCAAGGGGAAAGGAGAAGACCGTCAAAATCCATCACCACAACGGAATATTATCCGGATTATCATTTTCGAGCATCCATTTAAGAACATTATTTTGAATATAATCCCTGATGTTGTTTAATTCGTTGTCGTTTCGGATGATATGTTCGAAAAATCGACCCTGCCAAACAGGTAATGACGGCGTGTTCCTTATCTCGTGAATGCGTTTTGTTGCCGCTGATTTGAAAGACCGTACAACTGTCGGAACAGAACCTATGACCGGTTTTGCAAATTGTTCTCGTAGGGACACGGCATGCCGTGTCCCTACCATGGGTTCCGTTAAAATTATAATTCCATGTATATGATTTGGCATTATAATATATTCGTCCAGTTGAACGTTTGAAAAATGTTTTGGTATTTCCTCCCAGCATCGCTGCGCTATCGTCCCCTCTGTAGACAACTTCATTTCTTCATGAATAATGTTTCCAAATATACATTCATGATTATTCGTACAAATAGTTATAAAATATTCCCCGGGTTGTGAGTAATCATATTCTTTCAAACGAATGGATCTTCGGTGATGCTGGTTCATTGTTTTCATTGGCGCGAAATGATGTTGAAACTTTTAAAAAAATGTATCTATTTCCCAGCGGGAAAGCAAGAGGAAGATGTAAGAACAGACCGCTCATACTATATTGCATGTTAATATTTCAATGTGTACTATTCTCGTGATAGTTATGAGGTTCCTCGTCCTAATGATCCTTTGCCTGCTGCTCACAGCCTGTGACGGCGGGCTCGCACCACCACCTCCTATTGAGCTTGGATTTAGCGGCACTGTGTACTTTACCCCCGGCTCGTGGCCAACGGATAGTCTTATCAATCTCTGGATTTTTGCTTCCCAAATTTACCCGCTCGATTCTGCAAAGGTTTATTCAGGTTTGTTTGCAAGCCCTGCTACAATCTTTGCGTATCCAAGCTTGAGCGGATCTCTTCCCTTTTATATCGACTCGCTTTCGTATTCATTTCCCCTGCATTCCGGGACGTACAAATATGTCGGCGTCATTCAACAAACCAGTTTCGACCTTGCAGGTCACGGCATAAGAGTACTCCGAGTTGTCGGGTTCTACAAGGATCCAACAAACCTTTCACAGCCCGGCACTGTTGAAGTGAACGAATCCGCCCAGGTGAAAGGGATCAACATCAACGTTGATTTTCGAAATCCACCCCCGCAGCCATTTTGAAAAACTCTCTTCTCCATATTGCCCTTGTCTTCCTCCTTCACGTTTCGTATGCTCAGCCGAACGCAGGTTCCATCATGGGAATCGTATCTGATGCGAAAACACAAGAGCCGCTTGCCGGTGTCAATGTTCTTCTACGGGGCACCGTTCGCGGTACCATAACAGATACCTACGGGAAATATCTGTTGGGGAGAGTTTCAGCCGGAACGTTCGACATTTCTTTTTCGCTCATCGGGTATACAACACAGACGATCCATCAAATTTCGATTCAACCCGATACAGCATTGCGTCTTGATGTGTCACTCGCACAAGCTCCCGTTCAGACAGAACAAGTCGTTGTCACAGCGAGCCGGCGGGAACAAAGCTTACGAGATGTTCCTGTGAGTGTTTCGACCGTAACGTCCAAAATGATTGCCGATCGTCTCTCCGTGACACTCGACGATGCGCTTCGTTATGTACCGGGTGTCAATATGATGTCGGACCAAGTGAATATCCGCGGTTCGACCGGTTATAGCAGAGGTGTCGGAAGCCGTGTGCTGATTCTCATTGACGGACTTCCGTACATCACAGGCGATACCGGTGAAATAAATTGGGAAACATTCCCGATGTTTCAAATCGAACGGATCGAAGTAGTCAAAGGTGCCGGTTCAGCGCTGTATGGATCGAGCGCGCTGGGCGGCGTTATCAACGTCATTACGAAAGAAATCGGTGAAACACCCGAGATCCGGTTTCGCTTTTTCTCCGGAATCTACGATAAACCAAGCTACGCCGAATGGGATTGGTATTCCACGCCGCGTTTTAATACCGGAGGATTTTTCAGCTACTCAAACCGTGTCGGTTCTTTCGGATATCTCATAAGCGCATCCCGGTCAGTAGATGAGAGCTATCGTGTGAACGACGTGTACCATCGCTGGGGCGTTTACTCGAAACTCAACTATAATTTTTCACAATCTCAAAGCTTAACGCTCATGACCAATATCGAGTGGCGTAAGCACGGCAATTACTTCTGGTGGGAAAGTCTTAAAGAAGCAACCCGACCTGCAGATGAACAATTGACCGGCGAAGTGAATTCTGCACGCGGCAATGTGAGCCTCGCCTATAAAAATATTTTATCCGATCGATTCTTTTACTCGCTGAAAGCAATCTACTTGGGCAATTTCTGGCAAGACGACAGTGCCGGGCGTGTCAATAACACATCGGCAGCGCATTTCACTCAATGGGAAGCACAGGCGACGTATACAACTTCGTCCGCTCATTTTCTCACGTTCGGTCTCGCTGCGAATTACGATCGTGTCATTTCGGATATTTTCGGATCCCATCCCGGGGTTGGAGCTGCCTTCTACATCCAGGATGAACTCACTCTTCTTGAGTCGCTTAAATTGACAACAGGAATCAGGTACGACTGGCAAAGAGTATGGAAAGAGATATTTGCATCTCCTGCTGCCTCTTCCCCATCGCAGCTCAACCCAAAAATAGGATTGGTTTTCTCCCCGGGCCCGATAACAACGCTTCGGGCTTCCTATGGCGAAGGATTTCGATATCCATCTATCAGTGAACTTTTTACATCTGTGTCATCGGGATCACTTAAAATTGTACCCACCGATAGCTTGAAACCGGAGCGCAATGTTTCATTTGAGATTGGCGGCTCTCAATGGTTAGGTGAGCGTGTCTTTCTCGACCTGGCACTCTTTCAAAGTGATTACTATGACCTCATTGAAGCCCTTGTTTATCCGGATTATGATATACGCTTCACCAACATAACGCGAGCGAGAATTCGCGGTCTTGAAGTCGGAATGAAAACAGATTGGTTCGACCGATTGATATCGACGGATTTCAGCTACACCTACACCGATCCTGTCGACCTAAGAGACAACTCCGTTCTCAAATTCCGGTCGCGGCATTTATTCTATGCATCACTGAGTGCAAACTACCGGCAGTGGAGAACAGAAATAAATTTCCGCTATGTCAGCAGGGTAGAAGCGATTGATGAAGCCCTAGTCAATCTCGCCCCTATTATTGATGGAGACCAGCGTGTTGCCTGCAAAGTTGTGGATGCCGGCGTTACGTATAACCTTATCAATACGGGTCTGCCGATCACCTTTGGATTGACGGTGAAAAATCTGACCAACTACTATTACGTGGANNGTATGGTGAAAAGCATTAAACTTTCTTTATCTCCCTCGACAATGAAATATTATATTTCTGATTTTTATTATTCCAGCTTATCCGTTTCTGATAAACATACATTGGAATTCAGGTCTGCAAAATATTTTTATCTGTCTTCCCCATGTCAATGGATATCCTCATTCATACAACGTTTTGATGTCTCGTCTATCAGCTTCATCTCATCTTCCGAAAGCTTTATATCCATCGATACGGCGTTCTTCGCCGCTTGAGTTGATGAGGACGCGCCGGGGATTGCTACGACTGCTTCATTTGAGATAATCCAGGCCAATGCTACTTGTGCCGGCAACACATTATGTTTTTGAGCTATATCTTTTAAAACATTTATAAGTGGACGGGTCCGTTTCAGTCCTTTTGATTTGAAAATAGAAAGATATTTTCGGAATCCTGATAATCTTTTCACTTCACCGGGATTATCATGAAACCTACCTGTGAGAATTCCTTGTTCCAGCGGTGAATATGCTATGATCGTAACTCCAAGCTCTTTCGCAGTGTCCAGCACTCCGTTCGATTCAATTTTTCGATCAAGCAGATTGTACCGTACCTGATTCGATACCAGTGAAAGACCATGTGTGCGGAGCTGTTTATCCGCACGGCGCATGCGATTCGCATTGAAATTGCTTACTCCGATATACCTGATCTTTTTTTCCTCGACCAGCCGTGCCATGGCATCCATTTCTTTTTCAACAGAAGAAAATCCAAATGGTTGATGTACTTGGTAGAGATCAATATGATTCAAACGCTTGATTTGCTCCTCGATGACATGTGCGATCGAACCGGCCGTTCTGAAAGCAGGCCACCACTTTGTCGCGATGATACCATCTTTTCCAAGCGAGGTGAGCGCTGACGTTAATGCTGTTTCGGATTCTCCCCAACCATATACTTCCGCCGTATCAAACCAATTGATTCCGCCATCAAGACTTGCTTGTACAATCTCTTTGATGGTATCGTCTTTTAAAACTGACCAAAATTTGCCTACAAATCCATTGCCCTTGCTGAACTGCCAGCATCCAAGCCCTATAGGACTTACCTGTAAATCAGATTTGCCCAATGTACGTAATTTCATAATAGTAGCTCCTTTTAAATTTGTGAGGTATCAAATCCGAAAGAATATCACGACCGCCGGTTACAATCTTATCGCATTCTTGGAAAAGGGACATGATCGGTGTACCCTTCGTTCATTTTACTTTTTTAGATGTGAACTCTTGCCCCGATTTATTGGATACAAATCCTGTTTTCACAAAAAGTCTAAGAAAATCCGCAAGCCAGATACAGATAGGTTTTTCTTATCAGGTACTTTGTTATTTCTTTCGCATCAAAACATTGATAAACCCGTTATCGGGCGCGAGAGATACTTGTTTCTCGAAGTCGAACGTATATATTCCAAAATCACCTTTATATTCCCAGTTACACCAGGCAATATTATTTTCTTCGAACGTCGAAATAATATCAGCATAATATTTTAACCTGTCGGCCCGATCGACATGGGGAAGACAGCCAAACTCACCGCAGTACAGCTGAAGGTTAAGTTCTTTAGCTTTTCGTATTGCCGGCAATAATTCATCAGTAAGTCTCTTCTTGTCATATATTTCCTTTGATTGAGCCATCGATTGTACTAAAGCTGCGTTGTTTGTATCGATATATTTTTTATAATCGGCATCGGTAACAATCTGTCCGGGATAATGAACTGGTCCTTTGTAATCTTTTGACGGCATCCAGTTCGCCAGATGATGCGTAAATGCCAGCGGCGAGTACGTGTGCATGCTCAGGATAATATTTTTATCGTTTTCGGGTACTTTTAAATATGGGAATGTGCCGGGTATTTGCCACCTATTGGAACCTATAATAAGAACACGATTGGGCTCAAGCTTGCGCAGCGTTTTTACCACCTTAACAATCAACTTGTTCCAGTCGTCATGATTGTCAGCTACAGGTTCATTCATCAGCTCATAAGCAACCATACTGACAGGATACTTTTTCAAACGATTTGAAATTTCATTCCAAAGTCTGACAAAATTATCTTGTGCCGCAGAATCTGTCCAGAGAGTGATTTTTCCACCCTCGTTCATTGCATTAAAATGATGCGCTTTGAGAATATGGAGATCCACAACTGCCCTCACGTTGTACTTTGCACACCAATCGAGACAATGCGTAAGATAAGCAAATGATTCATCCGACGGTTTACCATCAATGCCCCACATTTCAACTTCGTCCACAGGTATTCGCACGTGATCATAGCCAATGCTGTCGATGAACTGAATGTCCCTTTCGGTGATAAATGTTGCTTTGGGAGACCATCCAAAGTTTTGTGACAGCCAATGGCTCAGATTTATACCACGCTTGATTTCAAAGCCGGAGGGGTTGTGTATTTTCTGTTGACCAAAACAAAATGTTGTCATGAACATAATGAGTGAAGCAGTGAGAACATGCTTTTCAGCAATATAAAATAATTCCATGGTTGGTATGTCCTTATTAAAATAGTTTATAAATAGAAGTCGTTACAAAAAAGATTCTCTTTTTCAAATATAATTCTGAATATGTAAATTACTGACTATCGTCAGCGTCAGTGATACGCCTCATACTCTTAAATCTTAGATGCCTTTTAATCTTTATGATCTGATTTCCACTTCTTTCGCGTCAGGGATAATCCACCAAACCCGCTTATAATTGCCATGTAGAAACCAAAGTCATACCAAAACCCTGTATTATTCACTTCATAAATTCTGATTGATGGATTGAAAAAACTGATAATCAACGATACTGGTGCGATCCAGCCGTGCCATATTCCGGAAAACAATCCGGCAGGGTTTTCTCTGTAGAACTCTCCCCCACCCGGCACACATGCTGTCATCGTCACAACGATCATTCCGATGAGAAAAAAAAGAACGAGGGTACTTGTCTTCATGATAACTCCATTTTTAAAAATGATTTTATAAAATAGCTGTAATTACTCACTGGTTTCTTCGCTTATCTTTTTTCCCTTAATCTCCTCCCCTCTTAGGGGAGGACT
>PLMS01000019.1 GCA_003142575.1 Ignavibacteriota bacterium | reverse complement strand
ACAGAAATTTAGAAGCAAACTTTGCTTTATCAGGTGGTGGAAATGCCAACCATCTTGGTTCTGCAAGCACTTTCGGAATCATGGCAACCTCTGCGATCACCAACACCGGTGCCTCCACTATTATAAATGGTGATGTTTCGCTGGAACCAGGCACTTCCTGTGGTTTGCTGCCGGTACAGGTGAACGGCAACATACACATTAATGATTCAATATCACACCAGGCCAGAGCCGACCTGTTGGCCGCGTATAACACAGCCAAGGGCTTGGCACCGGGAACAACCGTGGGTGCTGGTATAGATCTGGGCACGCTCATTGTAGGTGTTCATCCCGCGGGTCATCTTCCTCCTGGCACGTATACATCCGGTAGCACGATGTCGGTCAATACCCCTGTCACGCTCGATGCAGGGGGCAACGCGAATGCTGTCTGGGTCTTCCAGATCGGTTCCTCGCTGACTACTTTTTCGGGAGCACCAGGTGGTAATGTTACACTAACTGGTAGTGCTCAGCAGAAGAACGTGTTTTTCGTTCCTACTGCTGCCGCGTCTATAGGATCGGGTACTACTTTCTATGGAAACATACTGGCTGGAGGAGATCTCACTTCTGCTGGTGGTGCCACGATATATGGCAGATTATTGGCTGGAGCGATCGGTGCTAGCACGCTTGCTTTGGACGGCGCCGCCTCTACTGTTTTCGTGCCTGGTCCGTAATGTATGAAGTCTGCCCGCCAGACATCTGTCTGGCGGGTTGGGCTTTTGTGTGAATAACGGAGACGGAAATGATTTTGATGATGAAGATGAAGGACATTGAAGTCAATAAATAATCAATATTACTCTAATTAAAAGGAGTTACTTATGTATCGATATAGCACGGTAATCCGAAGGCAGAGGATAACGAGCCTTTTGTTCAAAAGAATTATCTTCAGTTCTTTGATCCTTATGTGTACCTACGCAACAATTCTTGCGCAGGAGACTCAAAGGGCACAGCCAAAGTGGTGGTTCGGTGGAGCTGGAGCCGCGAATTTGAACTTTTATGATGGAACAACTCAAATGCTGAACTCCGCATTAACGACTCCTGCTGTTTTTCATAAAGGGTTTGGAGCTGGTTGGTATCTGGCCGGTTTGGTGGAATATCACGCTAATCCTACCTGGGGTGGAATACTACAGGTGGGTTATGATGATCGACGTGGATCGTTCAATGAGACTCCCTGTCCATGCGGTCAACTTTCGAATTTATCGACAACGATAAGTTATCTTACCATCGAACCAAGCTTACGGGTTGTTCCATTCTCTGATTACGATGATTTTTACATTTTTGGTGGTCCCCGATTCGGTTTCAATTGGGCTCTCAACTTGCCAAAGTCATCCACGAGTGATGAGAAAACATTTGTCTATACGGAGGGAACCAAACCCGCCTACAAAGCCGAGTTTAGTAAAATGAATGAACACGTCTACTCGTTGCAAATCGGCATTGGTTACGATATTCCACTCGCGTTATCTCCGAACGATAAAAATCAAGTCGATCTTTCACCATTTATTTCGTACCAACCCTATTTTGGTCAAGATCCACGCTGGGGGGATAGCTGGGGTGTGTCGACACTGCGGGTGGGTTTTGCGATCAAGTATGGAAGGGGAAAAATCATTCATCGGGTCGAGCGTACGTTCGTCGAGCGTGACGTTCAGTTTTCGGTTCGAGCGCCAAAGACAGTACCTATTAAACACAGGGTAAGGGAAACGTTCCCGCTACGCAATTATGTGTTTTTCGAGGAAGGATCGTCTGAAATACCGAATCGATATGTGATGCTGACGAAAGACCAGGCGGCAAAATTCAAGGAGGAGCAAGTACAGGAGTTTCAACCGAAAAGTATGACGGGTCTATCAGTCCGACAGATGACTGTATATTATAACATCTTGAATATCTACGGTGATCGTATGAAAAGAAGTCCCGGGACAACTATTTCGCTCATTGGAGCGTCGCCAGAGAGAGGATCAGCGTACGGCAAAGAAAGGGCGGAAACGATCAAGCGGTATCTCGTGGACGTATTTGGAATTGATAGCTCGAGGATCACAACTGAAGGACGAGACAAACCACTCGTTCCATCAGAAACACCCGGTGGTACAAAAGATCTAGACCGTCTCGAGGCTGGAGATCGTCGGGTTGATATCGAGAGCAATTCGCCTGAGTTGATGATACAGGTTGGCGGTGAATCCCACTACATGCCGAAGCCGGTGCAAATCGTTGAAGACGTGGAAGACCCTCTGGACAGCTATGTTATTTTCTATGTGGCCGGGGCAAAGGAAGTGCTCACATCGTGGTCGCTGGAACTCACAGATGACCAAGGAAAGGTTCAGCGTTACGGACCGTCCACACGAGACCAAGAAAACGTTTCGGGAAATACCATCTTGGGTGATCGTTCCAATGGCGAGTACAAGGTCGTGATGCTGGGAGAAACAAAAGGCGGGAAATTTGTGAGGAAGGAAAGTTCGGTCTACCTGATCCGCAGAGTCGAACTGGGAAAAGACGTAGTGCGGTTCAGGATTCTCTTTGACTTCGATAAATCGAAGACCATTGCGAGCTACGATAAGTTCCTCACTGAGGTTGTCGTACCACTCATTCCGGATAGCGGTGTCGTTGTTATCCACGGTTATACGGATAATATTGGAGAGGAAGAGTATAACGAAAACTTATCCAACGAACGAGTCCAGGATGCGCGGACTATTATTGAACACGCAATTGCGAACAGCGGTAAGAAAGGAATTACATTTGAAACGTTTGGGTTTGGTGAAAATCATCCAACGTTTTACAATTTTTACCCTGAAGAACGATCCTATAATAGATCGGTCGTCATCGATATCGTTCCCGACTGAAGTCGTTAGCAGATGAATTCATTATTCACTCACTGCATGAAGGATTTTACGAAGATCAATATTTGACAATGGTACATAACGATGCCACGGTATGCACATCAACTCAATGGCTAAACACTGAATCGCCTCGTTCTATGAGCGGGGCGATTCAAATAAAAAACATCTTACTCGTTTTTCACTAACTCATTGGAGGGTCTTATGAAGACTTCTTATACAACACATACAACAGGTATTTTAGACCGGTGGATGCGCTTCCTCGGTGCAATACTAGTGGTAGCATTGATGGTGCCTGCTGTTGCTTTTTCTCAAACATATGCCAACCCGGCAACAGTAAACCTTGGAACAGCTGGCAATTTCGTGATTCTGGCAGAAACAGGAATCTCTACAACGGGAACCACTGCAATTACTGGTGATATTGGAGTTAGTCCAGCCGCTGCGACTTACATAACTGGATTTGGGTTAAACGCGTTGGATACCACGCACACATTTACGGCATCATCTTTAGTGACCGGAAATATATATGCTTCCAACTATGCGCCTCCTACTCCGACTAAGATGACCACGGCTGTAGGCGATATGGGAACCGCGTACACCACCGCAGCTGGGCGACCAAGTAATGCTTCAGAACTATACACCGGAGATCTTACTGGGCAGACCCTCACTCGTGGTGTTTACAAGTGGGGTACTGGGGTCACAATAGGTACTGGTGGTGTCACTATCTCGGGCTCCGCAACTGATGTCTGGATATTCCAGATAGCGCAAAATCTAACCGTAGCCAGCGGAGCCATTGTTCATTTAAGCGGCGGTGCACTGGCTTCCAATATCTTCTGGCAGGTTGCGGGTCAAGTTAATCTTAACACAACGGCTCAGATGGAGGGAATCATATTGTGTCAGACACAGATTGCGATGACTAATGGCGCAACGCTGGAAGGCAGAGCGTTGGCACAGACCGCAGTTACATTAATCGGCAATACCATCACCCCGCCGGCAGCAGCACCGGTCATCATTCTACCCACAGTAAGTTCTACGGTCCCTGCTAATGCCGACACAGGTGTGGCTTTGAACAAACAAATTACTGCAACTTTTAGCACGGCAATGAATGCTTCAACTATTTCAGCATCGACATTTACTTTAATGCAAGGTACAACGTCAGTCTTAGGTGTTGTGTCTTACACCGGCACAATAGCCACCTTTGCACCGGCAAGCGACCTCTTACCAAGTACTATATATACAGTCACGATTACAACCGGGGCTATGGATACTGCAGGCAATGCTCTGGCAAGTAACTATGTATGGAGCTTTACAACAGGCGCAATAGTGACCGCTGTCGAAAATGGTTTAGCGCCTCAAGAATTTGCCCTCTTCCAGAACTATCCCAATCCATTCAATCCATCCACGAGGATTCAATATAGTCTTGAGAAAGCTGGAATGGTTTCCCTCAAAGTCTACAATTTGCTTGGTCTTGAGGTTGCTACGCTCGTGAACGGCCGCCAGGAAGCAGGCAGCTACACCGTGCCGTTCGGTATTAATACAGGAACATTCGGTCTCTCGAGCGGCGTGTACTTCTACCGTTTGGAAGCTGGATCCTTCGTCTCGACGAAGAAATTGATTCTCATGAAGTAGTTTCTTATTGATAAAGTATGTATGCGTTTCAACGCGTAAATATTTTCATTGTCACGTGCTTAAGATATGAGGTATATAATTTCCAAAAATGATCGGACTTTAATCCATATCACTAGTTCTGTAAATTGTAAAGGAACACAACTGAAACAATAACGCAAGGTGGTATTAAATGAATACGCTCAGCATGAAAGGCAACTGGAAGGAAATTGCCGGTAAACTCAAACAACGATTTGCCAACCTAACAGACGATGATTTGCTCTTTAGAGAGGGCAAAGAGGAGGAACTGATGGGAAGACTTCAGCAGAAACTCGGGACGACCAAGGAGGAACTACGCAAACTGATCGCGAAGTTATGAACAGGGATCGGATTGAAGAACAATGGAAGCAATGGAGAGGAAAAAGGGTGAACCATTGAGGAAATTAATGAACGACAAGCTTGCTGCCATCGTGGGGAAGCATGAGCAGCTTGTAGAAATGCTCCAAGAGAAATACGGTATTGTCAAAAAAGGAAAGCCGTTTCATAAGCTCTTTGGAGATGAAATTGCACAATCAATCGAATCGCTGCCGAGTAATTTCAAGACTGTCGTATTACTCAGTGATGTTGAGGAACTGAGGCATGCTGAAATTGCAAAAATACTTGCTTGTCCGGTAGGTACCGTGCGCTCTCGGTTGTACAGGGGCCGAAAGGTACTACAAAAAAGGCTTTTAAATTTTGCTACAATCGATGGTAATATTTTAAGGAAGTTCGAAGACTCGAAGGATCTGCAAAAAGACAGTTTCATGTGAAGATTGTATACGCTACTCTTCGTCGCAGTCTCCTATGGTGTATCAGATCAAAAACGAACCCATGATCCGGTATTCTTATTTCCAAATCGAACGATCATTCCCCCAAAAGGATTAACTACTTTTTCATCCTTTCGAGCTATTACTTCTCAATGCAGTCATCGATATACTGTTTCATGGTTCAGGGAAGTTTTCATCCCTTCATCGACGGAAAGGAACCTTTACTGATGAACACTTGAAAGGAAAGGAAGTGCGCAATGGAAGAATTAATCATTAACAAAAAAATATTGACAGTGATATTCGGCCTACTCTTCATCGGAGGTGCAGCGGCAATTCTCGAGATCTATCGCACGGCGAAGAATACCGATCGTCCACTCGACTACGTTATGGAAGAGCACGGTGGAGATATCTTTGTGTAGGGTGCATGGCATAAGCAGCAAAATATTTCGGACAACTCTTTCGGGTTGGTGCTTGTGAAGAAACGGCAAGGACGAAGTGTAATGGATTTGATTACTCGCAGTGGTTCGAAGAGGACTCGTCCGTGTGTTGGACAGTGGAGGATACGGTGAAACTGTATTCTTATTCGAGTGAATTACTCACATTCGTAGAAGTGAAGTGGGCTATAGCAAAGTTTGCCACTAGTGGAATTCTCATCGGGACTGTCATTCTCTTTGGCGCAATTAAACTGAATCAACCCGTTGGTAATGCCCTTGAGTCTTGCTCGGCAAATACACTCGCAGCAGAAAATAACTTTCTGCGGCAGCAGGTGAGTCTGATCTCACCACGCGTGAGCAAGCTGGAAATGCAGGCGAGCCAATTAAACGAACGAGGCAACAAACTCCACATGTTTCTCCACCGCCGCAAGATTGTCGGGAACATGGTATCAAGTTTCACGAATGCAACCATATGGTTAGAGCTCCAATCTTTTATTCCTGCAGAAAAAAGTTTCCACCCTTGATTTCAACTGAGGTCTACGTGCAATCAACTCAAAATTTATGAATAAAGAGGACAAGATGAACATTCTTTACGTTGGCGTGATTATCGGTGAACCGATAGCTTCAGCGAGAAGTTATGGACATCTACCCTCTCGACAAAGGATTAATTCCTTTTTCATCCTTTCGGTCAATTGGGTTTCGAGGTTATCATGGCACACTATTTCGAATTCAAAAAGAGATTTTCCGTTCTTGAATAGCAGGAATTGAAAATCATACAACAATACAAAAGGAGGATTCAATGAGACATATGAACATGGCCATGTTGGCGGGAAGTGTTCTGTTCGCTGTAGTGATTGCGGGTTGCGGAAGCANNGCGATCAGTGCCGCTGAGGAGGCTGGTGCGTCCAAAGTTCCCAGCGCATCTCTCTATCTGCAACTCGCAAAGGAAGAGTTGGAGAATGCCAAGGGGCTTGCAGCAAATGGCGACAAGGAACAAGCCGAGTCAATGCTGTTGCGTGCCCAAGCCGATGCCGAACTGGCAGTAGCACTCTCTCGCGGGGATGCTGACAAGACGGAAGCTACAGAAGCGATAGAGCGGGTACGGCAGCTCCGACAAGACAACAAATTACCTCAAGAAGGGAAATAACCTATGAAACTCATTATATATCTCATCATCATCGTATGCGCCGGACTACTCGTCGGTTGCGCTACCGCCCCCCCGGCAGAGCTCATCAACGCACGTCAGGCTTACCAGCACGCGAGCGCGGGGCAAGCGGCACAATTAGTGCCGGCAGAGCTACACAAGGCACAAGTGGCCCTTGACATCGCTGAAAAATCTTTCCAAGACGATCCTAAATCGTTCCATACACGAGATCTCGCCTATGTCGCGGATCGTAAAGCCAAGATGGCCGAAGCGTTCGCTACCACCGCTGCTGGAAATGTAATCACCGCCAAGGCGAACAAGGATTACCAGGCAACCCAAACCGAGATCGTGAAGAACACGAAAGAAGATCTGGCCGCAGAGCAAAAAGCACGGCTCGACGCCGAGGCACGGCGTGTACAGGATTCGACCAACGCAGTAGCAGAGGCACGCAATGTAAAGGGACTGACCGATGCGGAAGCACGGCGAGTGAAGGATTCGACCAATGCGGCGGCAGAGGCGGCGCGTATAAAGGATTCGACTAATGCAGCAGCACTGCTGTTGGCACAACAGAAGAGTAACGATACTGTTATCGTTTTTGTTAAAGGCAAGACCGTTGTTCTTAGGGGTGTCAATTTTGAGTTCAATAAAGCGACACTCACGAAAGATTCTGAGAGAATACTCTGGAGGGCCTACAACGCGATGATCTCGAATCCCGAAGTAGCGGTAGTAATCACCGGGCATACGGACAATGTAGGAGGCCAGAAATTTAATCAGACACTCTCGTTGAAACGGGCACAGGCGGTAAAGAACTGGCTCGTCAAAAAAGGCATCGCATCGAACCGCATGAGAACTGTCGGGAGAGGCCTCAACGAACCCGTGGCTTCGAACGAAACGGATGCAGGTCGTGCAGAGAATCGACGCATTGAATTCTATGTGGAGAAATAACCCGTGAATGGAAAACGGGAAGACCAGTTGCAGACAATGCAGCGCTTCAAGGCCGGGCGAACAATCGGCGAGTAGAGATCATCGTCGATCGCGCAGCCAAATACTAGCGAAGCATTAGCAAATAACTGAAATATACGGGGACCCGGAAGTTTTCCGGGTCTTTCGTGTTTTTTAGTCTATTGCATTTTCCCGTTAGTTTTTCCCGAAAACTCTTCAGAAAGGATTAACTACTTTTTCATCCTTTCGAGCTATTCCCGATGAAACAAATCGTCAGTATTATTTTTAGGCATCAAAGAAAGAAGTATTTCGTTCTCGAAGGTGGATGAGAAATTTTCTTTTAAGCGAGAGGAAGAACATGAGTTAGCAGTTGCCGCTCGAAGAAATATTCGTGCATATGTTTAAAGTAAAAGCATTTGGAATAGAAGGAAGATACATCGTGAATTGGGATCGTATGGAAGGACAATGGAAGCAACGGAGAGGAAAAGCCGTGGGCCATTGGGGAAAAACGATGAACGACGAACTGTCAGCGATCTTGGGCAAGTATGAGGAGCTCGTTGGAAAGCTTGCAAGAGAAATACGGAATTGCCAAAGAGGAAGCCAAGCGACAAGTTGATGAGTTTAGAAAAATCCTTGAGCAATTGAAAAAATCCAATGGCAACCTGATGAGATCTCAAAAGTCATCAACAAAAAGGTGAAATTGAACAGAAAACCAGTAGATGCAAAGAGGGCATCTAAGAAAAGACACGCTCAAAGGAATGTGAGTGTATGATCTTAATCGTGAGACAACCATTATTCGTTGGTTAACGAAAGGGCTTTATGAAAACTCTTACAACAAAAACATTCTTCTGGTGATTGCTATTATAGCCGTCAAGCTGAGATTTATTCGCGGACCATAAGTCTTTTGGGGCTAAAGGTTGAGCCAACGAAAACAGTTTACTTTACAACGCAGTAATAACAAAAAAAACATATTAACCAAATAAGGAGACTTATATGAAACGTTTTATCTTCTGTACATTGTTGGTCGTAGTGTTCGGTGTGTATAGCCACGCCCAAGAACAATTCAAGAAATCCGAGTTCGCATGGGGTTTATCAGCGGGCGGCGTCCACGGAGATAACATGTCGGGTGACAGATGGATGATGCAGTATCGTGGATTCCTACAGTATGGTCTCATCTCTCCCATGTTAGTTGGTCAACTTGGCTTGGGCTATGCTGAACTGGATGCTCCTAACCAATATAGGGCAGAAAACTTTATAGCCGATCTTCGATTACTCTTCAGCCCTTTTTCTTTGACGAATTTGAATCCGTACCTCTATGCGGGTTTCGGTTTATCGAAAGCCCTCAACATTACCGGCTCTGATTTCGTTCCGATGATTCCATTCGGTGCCGGTATTCAAACCAGAATATCCAACGGAGTCTTGCTGGATATTAATGGCGGATATACTTTGTACACATCCGACGAATTAAACTCACCCAGACCCCCCCTACGTTCGAATACTAACCTCAATTCTCTTACCAGCGGGAAACAGGATGGATTCTATGGTTTTACTATCGGACTTGCATTTACGATAGGAAAAACTAGCGAAGACGTGGCCGAGGCAGAAGCGCTCCGGCTGAAACAGCAGGCCGATGCTGATGCAGAGGCGCGGCGTGTAAAGGAAGCGACCGATGCAGAGGCACGGCGTGTAAAGGAAGCGACTGATGCAGAGGCGCGGCGTGTAAAGGAAGCAACCGATGCAGAGGCACGGCGTATAAAGGATTCGACCAACGCAGCGGCAGAGGCGACGCGTGTAAAGGGTATGACCGATGCCGAGGCGAGACGGGCAAAGGAATTAGCCGATGCGGAAGCACTTCGGTTGGCACAACAGAAGAGTAACGATACCGTTATCGTTTTTGTTAAAGGCAA
>PLMS01000063.1 GCA_003142575.1 Ignavibacteriota bacterium | reverse complement strand
AGCATGGTCATTCTCAAAAAACGTGAGCGTTATTTTTGCGCGGGATGTTTTCAATGCTGATATCCCAAGCACATTTACGATGCAATTGGACATCAATATATAGTTGGATATGCTTTCACTGAAAGTATAAAACGGAAAACAATAGAATCATAATATAAATTCATGGAGGTATACAATGGCTAATACAGATACGGGTATGAAAAAGACCCTCGGATTGACGGGAGTGACGGTGAACGCAATGGCGCTCATTGCCCCGGGTGCATTTTTGTGGATTACATTTCAGCTCCAAGCAGCAAATACGGGCGGAGCGTCCGATATGTGGACCGGAATAGTTGCTGCACTTATCGTGGCATTTTTAACGGCAATGTCATTCTCCGAAATGGCCCGGCGTTATCCTGAATCAGGAGCGGGAGGTTCATACTATTTCGCAGAAAAGGCATTCCTTGATCGTGACAAAGCTCATCATCAGAAATTTGCGCGAATCGCGAAATTTCTCACGGGCTGGGCAGCACATCTCTTCTACTGGGTATACCCCGGTGTGATGGTAGCTTTTATGGCCATCTTAGTAACTTATATTTGTGGACAGTTCGGCATCAATCTTAGTGTTCCATATCAAATATTGGTTGCCGTAATTTTCGCTGTCATCGTCGGGTTTATTGCTGTCCGTGGTATCAGCGGATCGACGAATGTCGCAATTGTGATCAACGTTATCCAGTTAGTTTCATTAATCGGATTTAGTGCGCTTGCAATTGCTTTTCGGTTTACGAATCCACTTCATGCGACACAATGGACGCATGCTGCCGCACCGTCGATAGTATTTCCGCATAGCTTAGCGGCGATGCTTTTCCAATCCACCATAGCGATACTCATTTTGGTCGGATTTGAATCGTCTACATCACTTGCCGGAGAGTCGATTAATCCGAAACGGGATATTCCGCGAGGGATTATTCTCTCGCTCATCATCCAGGGTTTGTTCGCATACTTGCTTGAATATTTTGCAGCAAATTATGCAATATGTGAGAAGCTGACATTCACAAACCCTGACGGTTCGATCCTTACCGGTATAGACGCCGCCGCCGCATCGGGCGCACCTATTGGCGATATGACAATTATGATCGGCAACGCTCTTCTTGGCGGGAACGGTTTTGCATTAATGATCGTTATCGCATTTACGGTTGCGCTTGCTGTTCTGGGTACCACTCTCGCGGCCATCAATACGGCAGTACGTATAAGCTTTGCCATGGCACAAGATAATGAAATGCCTGGCCTGCTCGGTGCACTGCACTCAAGACATGCAACACCGCATAAGGGTGTATGGGTTCTCGTTGCCGTTTCTTCGATCATCGGCGCCGTTGGAGTTCTCAATGTTACAGCTCTGACCGGTGTAACGCTGGCTTCGAACATAGGAACATTTGCCCTGTACGCGCTCATTTGTTTCCTGACATTCGTTACATTTGTCGGACGAAAAGAATTCCATAGCATTAAACATGCGGTCATTCCATTTTTAGGACTTATAGGAAACATTGGAATGTTGATTGGCATTGTGGTCATTGGACTAACGACGCCGGGAGTTTCGGCAGACGCAACTCAGATGGCATTATGGGTCACTGCAGGCTGGGGAACGATCAGCGTTGTTTATTTAGTCTGGAACAGTAAAAAATCGGGAAGGGCTATTATTCCCAAGGTGAGTCCAGTGCCAAAATAAAGGTTTTCTCGTCCCTTTCTCGATATCGATCAAGAAGTTGATGGGACTTGGAGATTTATAATCAATGACACTGATTCATGAAATAAATGGAGGAAGCCGTACAAGCGGCTTCTTCCTTTGTTATTATAAACTGTGGATACTGAATGACACATATTGAAATGCCCGAGATAGAAACCCACTGTTTGACGCACATCGGAAATGTGCGTCAGGATAATCAGGATTCTGTACGCATCTTCGATCAACACGATGATTTGACGGCAGCCTACGGGCATCTCTTTGGTGTGGCGGATGGTATGGGTGGGTATGCCCATGGCGGTGTGGCAAGCACATTGGCGTTAGTTACCTTGTTTGAAACAGTATATTCCAGTAATGGATTATCGATCCCCCAAAAAATGAAACAGGCAGTACAGAGTGCAAATTTGAATGTCTATCAGAAAGCGCGGGAACTGGGGGTCGGTAGAATGGGAACGACGCTGACAGCGGGATTGCTTAAAGAAAACACATTCCATATTGCACACGTGGGCGACAGCCGTGCGTATTTGATCCGGGGAAAGATCTCCACATGTCTGACGAAGGACCATACGCGCGTTGGCGAACTGGTGCGGATGAAGGTATTGCCGCCAGAAAAAGTGCGGACCCATAGCCAGCGATCAGTACTCAGCAAGTGTCTCGGTTTAGATCTTTTTGTGCAGCCGGATGTCTTTGAAGTCCTAGTGCAGGATGGCGATATAATCATTTTTTGTTCGGATGGAGTGTGGTCGGTGATTGATGACGATGAGTTTGGGACATTAGCTTCAAAGGCAGTATCAGCAGAACAGTTAAACCAGACAATTGTCGATCTGGCGATGAAGCGGGGGAGTGATGATAATGTTTCGGCTGTAACAATTATCCTGCACAAATTAGTAGCGCGGCAAACGAAACATGGCTCACGGTTTTCAAAGATTATAAAACGGTTCGCGGGTCGTTCATAGGCCTTGATGTGTCGAAAAATGGAAAGAAACGTGATATTCGCTTTTCAGAAAAAACAATAGTATATTTTTTGTGCGAGGTGTAATCGCACAAGAAAATAAGAAAGAATATGATGCTGCAAATAGGCGATCAGTTTGACCATTTTCAAATCCGTGGGCACATAGCCCAGGGTGGAATGAGCGATATTTACCGCGCGTATGATCTTATCAGCGGAAAGGACGTGGTGTTAAAAGTCCCGGATCGGATGTCGATAGGAGACCCTGCGCAGTATGAGCGATTTCAACGAGAACTGGAAGTCATGCGCACCTTAAATCATCCTTCCATCCAAAAAGGATTGGGTTCCGGAAAATATAACAGTACTCCGTATCTCATCACGGAATTGGTCACCGGAGAATCGATGCGGGAAATGATTCGTCGGTCAGCGCCCTTGCCGATAGATGATGCTGTTGCACTCATCCGCAAAGTTGCGGATGGACTTGGCCATTGCCATGACCATAATATTATACACCGGGATATGAAACCGGAAAATATTCTCTTTACAGATAATAAGCAGCCGATAATTTTAGATTTCGGACTTGCTCTCACAAAGGGAGGATTCCGGGTTACGTATGCGAACCTTAGCGGCACAGCCGGAACGCCGGATTATATGGCCCCTGAACAGGTGGAAGGAAAGCGCGGCGATAAACGAACTGATCTCTATGCTCTCGGTGTCATATTTTTTGAACTTCTCTCTGGACGAACACCATTTAGCGGAGATAATAATCTTGCAGTGATGGCACAACAAATGCACGGAACGATTCCACGGCTGGATAAAGAACGCCCGGAGATCACTCCGCAGCTCGCCGCCGTTGTTGCAAAATGCTTGATGAAAAATCCGGATGATCGGTATCCGGACATGAAGGCATTGTTATACGATCTGGATCATTTGGAGTCTGTTGATCTTTCCGTTCTTGATAAGTTGTATGAAGAATCCAAACCAGTTCCGTTCTATAAATCACCGATTGTTCTTTCTATCGGAGCGGGATTGGGAATATTGATATTTCTTGCACTACTCGGTTTACTATTACAGGCGATACGCTAATGCCCACACTCCTGCCATATTCAAACAAAGAACTTCTAGCGCTGGTTACTGAGCGCAAAATTCAATTCATCGACCTGCAATTTACCGATGTCGGCGGGGCTGTGAAGAATGTAACCATCCCGACCAAAGAATTGGAGACGACACTCAGCCATGGAATCTGGTTTGACGGTTCCTGCATCGAAGGGTATGCACGGACCGCCGAGAGCGATATGTATCTAGTTCCGGATACATCGACCTTTGCCGTCCTTCCCTGGTTGAAAGACAATGAAATGACCGCGCGATTGATTTGTAATGTCTATACTCCAGACGGCCAGCCTTTTTTGGGCGACCCGAGAGCGGTACTGGCGCGGATGATGAGTGAAGCAGAAAAGATGGGGTTTGTCTATAATACAGGACCGGAGTTGGAATTCTTTCTCTTGAAACCGAATGAACAGGGTGGGGTTATCCCTCCTCAGCCGCACGACAGTGCAAGTTATTTTGATATGCCGACCGATATGATTGCAACCGACCTCTGGCGGCAAGCGGCAGAAACTCTTTCAGCATTTGGAATTGAAGCTGAAGCAATGCACCATGAAGTTGCAAAAGGCCAATATGAAATGGACCTGCGTTATGCAAATTCATTAAAGACTGCCGACGATGCAGTTACCTTCCGTGTGGTAATGAAACGACTTGCCCAGCAGAAAGGTTTGTTTGCTTCCTTCATGCCTAAACCGTTGCGTGGACTTGCCGGCAGCGGTATGCATGTACATCAAGGACTTAATTATAAAGCCAATGGCGGGAATGCGCTTTCTGATCCCGGTGATTCGCATGGTCTATCGAAAATTGCCAAACACTTTATAGCCGGACAGCTGGCTCATGCCCGCGGGATGTGTGCTGTGCTTGCTCCGCTGGTGAATTCCTATAAACGACTTGTCGTCGGGTATGAAGCACCGGTCAACATCAGTTGGGGTCGTATAAACCAATCTGCATTGATTCGAATTCCACGTGCCCATACACCGGAATCAACCCGCATTGAACTGCGCTGCCCCGATCCGAGTTGCAACCCATATCTTGCCTTTACCGTGATGCTTGCTTCCGGGTTAGATGGTATTCGTCGTAAATTGGAAGTTCCCGAAGCCTCAGAGGAAAATATTTATCTTTCCAATGACCCTAAAAAGAAATCCATCTTGCATATATTGCCTGGTTCGCTTGACGAAGCAATCTCAGAATTTGAGAAAGACACCGTTATTCGGGAAGCGCTGGGTGCACATATATTTGAGCGTTTCATAAGTGCAAAGCGGTTAGAGTGGGAAGATTACCGATTGGAAGTGACTCCCTGGGAATTGGAAAAATATCTTCCGACGTATTAGCTTGAGTTGCAACTCCTTCAGTTCTTAGTGTTGCGAATCATCGTATCTCGCAGTGGTACACTCATTCATTGCGGTAGAAAAATACACCTGCTTCATATACTAAAATATTATTTCCTCTTTATCGCACATCCACAGTTGTTGTTTACTGAAATCTTGCTTGTACTCACTTATTTGGGTAGATTTGTTCCATCATGCGTATTGCTGACGATAAAATTGATGAAGTCCGTAACGCGAATGACATCGTAGAAGTCATTTCCGGATATGTGCAGTTAAAGAAGCGCGGCAAGAATTATCTTGGACTATGTCCATTCCACACGGAAAAGACGCCATCGTTCACAGTCAGTGCCGAAAAGCAAATGTATCATTGTTTTGGATGCAGCAAAGGCGGCAATATATTTACATTTCTCATGGAGATGGATAAGATATCGTTCGTGGAGGCGGTTCGATCTCTTGCTTCGAAAGCCGGTATCATCATCCCGGAAGAAAACATGCCGGCGACTGAAGAGCAGACAGAGTTTGAGAATTACTATGCTGTCTGCCGGTTTGCAGGAATGCACTTCTTTCGCAACTTAACGGAGTCGGAAGAAGGCAAGGAAGCGCTCAGCTATTTCTACAAGCGCGGATTTACCGATGAAACCATCCGCACCTTCGGACTTGGATATTCACTGAACTCGTGGGATGCGTTTGTTCTCAAAGCTCAAACGGAAGGTTTTAAAGTAGAAGACATTGCCAAAGTCGGACTGGCACGAATGCGGGACGATGGTTCGTTATACGATTATTTCCGTGGGCGTGCAATGTTTCCAATCTTTTCTATACAAGGCCGTGTTATCGGTTTTGGCGCGCGAAAAATACGCGAGGATGATGCCATTGCCGGCAAGTACATCAACTCACCGGAATCTCCTCTCTATGATAAAAGCCGAGTGTTGTATGGATTGTTTCATTCGAAGGATTTTATTCGTCAGGAAGATAACGCATTGATGGTGGAAGGGTATGCGGATTTAATTTCACTCTATCAGGCAGGAATTCAAAATGTTGTTGCATCGAGCGGTACCGCACTTACAGAAGCACAGCTCAAGCTTATCGGGCGTTATTCAAAAAACCTCACCCTGGTCTATGATGCAGATTCCGCCGGTTCCAGTGCTACCGTGCGGGGAATCGACCTCGCGCTTGAACACGACTTGAATGTTCGCATTGTGGAACTCCCTGAAGGAGAAGATCCGGACTCGTTTGTGTTGAAACATGGCGGCATTGAGTTCAGAGAACGTCTTACCAATGCAGTTTCTTTCATCGATTTCAAAGCGAAACAATTTCAGCGATCAGGAGCATTTACGACAACTGAAGGAAAAACACAGGCTGTGCGTTCGCTCGTTCAATCCATCGCTAAAATGAAAGATGAGTTAAAGCGCAATTTTTATGTAAAGGATGTAGCAGAGAAGTATGAGGTCTATGAGAGTCTGCTCTATCGCGAACTTGAACGTGCGCTCGCGCAGGAAAAACGCACGACGCGAGCAGACAGTATTCCGAAGTCAACATTTGTTCAGCGCCAGTCGGAAGCTGATAGACCTCTCACACTTGAGATGAAACCAATTCCACCCGAGGAACACGACATCTTGAAGTTGATTCTCGAAGGTGACTCCGAGGTCATTCACTATTTACTCACGAATATTTCATTGGTCCAATTCAGCGATGAACGCATGCGGAGACTCGCTCAGTTTGTTCTGGATTTGTATGACGAGCGGGGAACAATTGATGCAACCGCGATCATAAATGAAGTGCAAGAATCGGAGTCCAAAAACCTTATTAGCGATCTCGTGTTGAGCCATTATGAATTGAGCCGTGGCTGGCAGGAGATGGAGAAGGAAATCGATGAGGCGGATCCGATGAGGATTGCGAAGGACGCTGTTGTTACAATACATCGTAAAAATATTCAGAGGGAGAGAGAAGAAAATTTGCAGTTGCTCGAGAAGGCAAAAATGCAAGGACTTGAGGTGAAGTCATATCAACAACGCGCAATAGAATTAAATGAATTGCTCAACCAACTTACTGCACATCGAACCTAAAATTGAAGAAAGATAAGAATGCCGATAAAAACTTCAATGATGATTCACATTATACCCGGTAAGTGCGATTACTGCGGCTGTTGTGTCGGCGTGTGCCCGGAAGATGCCATAGAGCTGATGGAATCTCGCATCTCTATTATAGAGGAACGATGCACAAACTGCAGGAAATGCGTATGGGCTTGTCCATGGGAAGTGATCCAGTTCCACCGGGAAGGAGTAGCGGAGTTGTCCAAAACTCAACCGATGTTTTTGAATGAAGTTAAAAGTTGAAAAAAAGTATATGAGCCATTGAGTCGATGAGTCGTTAAGTTTAAGAGTAAATGAGCAAAAAGCAGCACAAGAAGAAAAATAATGACAAGTAGAGATCGGTGAAATCTCAAATCACTAAATCATCCAATCACAAAATCACTCGATCCAAACTGTATGCTTAAAAATCAATATGACGTTATAGTGGTTGGTGCAGGACCTGCGGGTTCAACGGCTGCACGGTTTGCTGCTGCCGGCGGTGCTTCAGTATTGATATTGGAAAAAGACCGCGATGTCGGTTACCCCGTACGGTGTGGGGAAGCGGTCAGTCACGAAGGAGTTGTACAATTTATTCAGCCGGACCCGAAATGGATTGCGGCGACAGTTACTCGCTTTAAATTAGTTGCGCCCAATGGAAAATCTGTAATTCCAAAACTTGACGGAATAGGATATGTACTCGAGCGTCGTATCTTTGATTATGAATTAGCAAAATTAGCGGCAGAAGAGGGCACAGAAGTTATCACGAAAGCGTATGTCTATGATCTTCTCAAGGATAACAATGGAAAAGCAGTGGGCGTGAAAGTGCTCATCAAAGATACTCCGGTAGAAATTCGTTCACGCGTCGTCGTTGGCGCCGACGGAGTGGAGAGTCGCGTTGGTAAATGGGCTGGTATAGATACAACATGCCACATCCACGATATGGAAAGTTGCGCACAAATGACGATTTCAGGAATCGATGCAGAGCAAGATTGTCTCGATTTCTATTTTGGCGATGCAATCGCGCCCGGCGGTTATCTTTGGGTTTTTCCGAAAGGAAAAGGTACGGCGAATGTCGGGATTGGAATCAATGTTGAGGAAGCAAAGAAAAAATCGGCAATTCGATATTTGCAGGAATTTGTAGAGCGCAAGTATCCAAACGCGGCGATGCTGACGCACATTGCCGGTGGTGTGCCTTGCGGTAAAACTTGTGACACGTTGGTAAAAAATAGTGTGATGCTTGTTGGCGATGCAGGTCATCAGGTCAATCCTACTTCCGGTGGGGGCATTGTGAGCGGGATGATCGGCGGGATGATTGCCGGACAAGTCGTTGCAGAAGCACTGAAGCAGAACGAACTTTCGCATTTGATGGAGTACGAGAAACGCTGGCACAAACGTCTCGGCGGGAGGCACGAGGTGTTTTACAATATCAAAGAAGCTATCTCAAATTTCTCGGACGACACACTGAACAATATTGCCGAAAGTGCTCTCAAACTTCCTGAGGAAAAGCGGACACTTGGTGGAATCTTCCGCGCAGCGTTATGGAACCAGCCTTCCATGCTCATTGAAGTGGCGAAGGTGTTTATATCATAGTTAAAAGAACGACAGTTGTCGATCATTTTACTTATCGAAGTACGCCTCACAATAAATGACATGAAGTAAAAAATTCATGTCAACACTTGAATTCCCACTCTACCCTTCGTATATTGAAGCCGTCATTTTCTGACGAGGGAAAATGATTTACCGCAATTTGTTAACCTTCTTTATGTGAGGTTCATCCTACTGAACGCAGGAGGTATATGCGAACAAAGGAAGTATATTATAAGATCCTCTCATTTCTTAAGCCGCCAGATTTTGGTGATGAAGAAAAAAATCGCGTTGCAGAAATCCTCAATGTCATCGCGCTAAGTATTCTTGCTGGATTTACCACACTCGTTCTCCAGAGAGCAGTCGCCGGTCAGTTTCATTTCATTCTTCAAACACTCTTGGTCGGTGCAATGATTATTCTGTCGATAGTCTTTCTGAGGATGGGTCGTTTGCAATGGGCAGAGGGTCTTCTTCTTTGGACAGTTATGGGTTTTATCACGTATCTTCTTTTTACAGCTGGTGGTCTGCACAACATCATCCTTCTTGGTATCCCAATATGTCTGATGTTTGCAGGAATTGCTCTTAAGCCAACCTTTTTTTATGCATTCACATTTTGGACGATTCTCTCCGTTATTGTTATTGGATTCCTCGAAATTGCAAGAGTGATTGTTAAGCAATACCACCAGTACACTGATTACCTTGATGTCGTTGATATAGCGGTTATCCTCTTAATAACAGCAATTGCTGTTCGTATCCTTGCTGATCGTCTTCTACGGAGTATTAACAAAGCGCGAACAAGCGAAAAGGCAATTCGAAGGCAAGCCGAAGAATTACGGGAATCCGAAGAGAAGTTCAGAACGCTGACAGAAGAACTGCCGAACATGGTCTACATCCACAAGAATGGGAAAATTGTTTATGTGAATGAAAAATGTAAAGAATTGATCGGCTATTCGCGTGAAGAAATCTATGCTCCTGAGTTTGACTTTCTTTCGATTATCGCACCTGAACATCGGTATCTCGTCCTTCAAAAAATTAGACAACATTTGGCAGGAATTAAAGTTGAACCGTATGAATGTACACTCATCGATAAAGCGAATAAAAAAATTGAATGTCTCAAAATGTCAAAATTGATTCGCTACGAAGGAGAGCCATCTGTCCTTGGCATTGTGACCGATCTGACAGAGTTGAAAAGAACTCAAGAAGCTATTCTTGAAAATCAAAGCCGCCTTTCAAGCATCATAATGTCGGCAATGGAAGCCATTATTACATTAGATGAGCATCTACGGATCCGATCATTCAATCCTGCTTCTGAACGAATGTTCCGTTGCTCAGAAGCGGAAGCCCTCGGACAATCCATAGACCGTTTCATCGCTTTGTCTCAGAACATGAAAGATCAGAGTCATTCGGATGAACCCGATCAAAATTCGGTTGCAGGCTTGGTCGAAGGAAGAATGAGAACAATTAATGGAGTTCGTGTCAACGGAGAGAACTTCCCTATTGAGGCTTCTATTTCGAAAGTGAAGGTGGGGAAAGAAAAGCTCTACACACTTATTCTCCGCGATATTACGGAACGAGTGAAAGCAGAAGAGACACAGAGAAATTTGCAAGCACAATTACTTCAATCGCAGAAAATGGAAGCTGTCGGTTCTCTTGCCGGCGGTATAGCGCATGATTTCAATAATATTCTCTCGGTTATTATCGGCAATTCAGAATTAGTGAAATTAAGATTGAGCAGTAACCACCGCGCAATGAAACATATTGATGAAGTGATTCATGCTTCGGATCGGGCACAAGAACTTGTTCAACAAATATTGTCATTCAGTCGGAAGCAAGATTTAAATTATCGACCGGTTCGGTTGCACTATATCCTGCGTGAGGGTATGAAACTCCTCCGTGCATCAATTCCCACGACCGTCGAGATCAAATTAGATTTACCAGTAAAAGGACCTCTTGTCTTGGCTGATGCAACGCAGATCCATCAGGTTGTCATGAATCTTTGTACCAATGCAGCTCAAGCAATGGACGGAACCGATGGAAAACTTACTTTGCGCCAGAAGAGTATAGAATATGATGACCGGGCAATGTTGTTTCACCCTGATCTGAAAAAAGGACGATATGCTGTGTTTACTGTTCAGGATTCGGGCACCGGTATGGATGCAGTGACGTTGAAAAGAATTTTTGAACCATTCTTCACGACAAAAGGACCAGGGAAAGGGACTGGATTAGGACTAGCAATTGTTCATGCCATTGTAAAAAATCATGGCGGTGTGACAAAAGTTCAAAGTCAGGTGGGGAAAGGTACGCAAGTTGATGTGTATCTTCCGATCTACGAAGGTGAAGAAGAGAGTGTGAAGCTTGAAGAAATTAAAGAGAGCCTTGGAAGCTCCGAGCGCATTATGATAGTAGATGATGAGCCGCAATTGCTTGATGCACTCACAGAATTATTAAAAGGACTAGGATATCGGGCTTTTCCATTTACAAATCCTACGGATGCACTGAAAGCATTTGAAAATGATCCCAACGGATATGATCTTCTCATCACCGATCATACAATGCCGCATATGACTGGTATCGTTCTCACGAACAAAATCCTTCAGGTACGTAAAGACTTACCGGTCATTTTAATGACGGGGTATGATCAAATGGAGGGTCCGGAAAAACTCAAATCTCTCGGCATACATACCGTTCTTCTGAAACCATTCAAGAAAAGCGTTTTTGGAGAAATCTTGAGAAATGTCTTTAAGAAAAATTAGATATCTTAGATATTGAGAGAATCGTTCACGTCCGATGTGAAGTTTATAGACCCGACAGAAGTTTCATTTGCTCGTACCTCTTGATCCTTCCACGAATTGTAGCAAGGAGATTTTCGCGATGGATAGGTTTAACAAGAAAGTCATCAACACCCATTTCTTTGCCGGCACGCATTAACACAACATCATTTAATCCCGTTATGAAGATAAATGGTACTTGTTGGAGGTGACGCAATTCTCTGATTTTCTCATAGAATAAAAAACCATTCATCGTGGAAGTTTCTAAGCCGATATCGCAGAGAATACAGTCAGCTTTTTCTTTTTTTAAAAATTCATATGCATCGTCCGATCTGCTAAAATCCATCACTTGATAATGTGCTTGGGTGAGTATTTCTTTCATCAGCGTGAGTATTTGTTTTTCATCGTCAATGACGGCGATCGTTTGCTTTTTCCCTTTCCCTTCCTTGAGAACAACCAGATTTGCTTCGATAACGACTTGATCGGAACTGGAAACATCAAAACTTCTGCGAAGCTCAGCAAGAGTACTTACGACCTCTGCCTTCGGCGTATGGGATTGGAGCAAATGCTTGAGCAAGAGGATGTAGCATTCCAGTTTCGCCTGCCGATCTAACAGTTCATGTTCCTCGTCAGAGATGAAGAGTGATTGTTTGAGATAGTGTAGTTCGTTTACTTCTTCATTTGTTTTTTGACCATCCGACCATGCGAGTAGCAACGCTTGTCTGAAAATCTCTAACGCCTCTTTGGATGCTCGTTTTGTTTGATTGGGTTCCGTTTGGTCAAATTTTCGCAATCCGGCTTTTTTAAATTCTTCATACAACGCCGGTACTTTCGTTTCAGTTATATCTGTGCGTTCACCGAGCAACTGGTCTCCCACGTTGTAGGGTTTCAGACCTTCACTCGGTGCATCTGAACTCTTGAGTTTTTGGGGAGTTAATGCCTCTTGACGCAACCGTTGAGCGAAAAGCTCTTGAATGCGTTCTTCGTAAGCAAATGCATATAAATTCTTTGGATCTATCTCACGAGCTTTTCTCACTTCATAAAGAGCTTTTTCTAAATCATTAGCCTTAACGAGTTGATCGACCCGCTTGAGTATTTCCCGGGAGGATTTCATTGTCTCTATTATCCGTGCCGAATCCAAGTAAGATTCTCCTATCTGTTATTATAGGCCTTCTTGCGGTAGCCCCTCAACTCGCAGAAGACTCTCTTGTTTGGAACGTTTACGATCTTCGGAAGTTGGATAAACGAATCGCGACATTCTCTGCATGAGAAACCTTATCGTGGCTCCATCCTATTTCTATTAAAATGTAAGAATGTCTTTCGAGAAACGCAATTCAAGAATGCATAAAGAAGTAATTTTTGTTGCTGAGTAATACGTTGTCTTTTGTTCTATTGCTATTCAAAGTTTTCTGGTTCCCGCTTGTTGCGCATAACAGCAATCCACTTTGGAACAGCATCTATCATGATGACTACGACGCTTCCCATTATGACTACGGTGAGAAGAAGGTTGATGGTTCCCTGAAGCTGGGTCTTCGGCACAAAAAGCATTGGATAGAAGAGATTCATGATGTTCAAGCAACCGGCAGACAATGTTGTGAATGCTACGAAGATGAGAGGCAAAAGAGTGACCCAGGCGTACTTTGCTTTTCCACGATTCATGATGAACGAAGTGCCGACTGTAAGCGCAATAGCTGCAAGCAGCTGGTTTGCTGTCCCAAACATTGGCCAGATAGAAGAAACACTGCCAGTGTAGATAAAATATGCCCACGCGGAGACAATGAGAAGACTGGCTATGAGGTTGCCGGGAAGTCAATCAGCTTGTCCAAATGGCTTGAAAATTTTTCCAATCATTTCCTGCAAAATAAAGCGGCCTATACGTGTTCCGGCATCGATGGTCGTGAGGATGAAGAGTGCCTCGAACATAATGGCAAAGTGATACCAGTATGACATGAGTTTACTTAAACCGGGAATACTGGAAAATATCTGTGCCATACCGACAGCTAACGATACCGCACCGCCTGTTCTGCCGATAATGTTCTCTCCCACTTCAGCAGAAAGCTGCGTAATGTTTGATTCGGTGAATCCCATTGCATGCAGTTGAGGAAGAATGGCTTGGAATTTTTCTACCGGCACGTTGATCATGAAATAATCGAGCGGAAGCATGCTCGCCGCGGCAATCAGAGCTAGTATGCTGACAATTCCTTCTGACAACATTGCACCGACGGCAATGAACTTGATCTGCGATTCTTGCATCAGCATTTTGGGTGTTGTCCCGGAACTGACCAGCGAATGAAATCCTGAAATGGCCCCGCAGGCAATGGTGATGAACAGGTAGGGGAACAAGGTTCCCGGGATCACCGGTCCACCGCCCCAGGCATAAGCGGTAAAAGCAGGCATTTTCAGGTTGGGCGCTACAATGATGATTCNNAAATACGGAAACAGTGTACCGGGAATGATCGGTCCACCGCCATGAATGTATGAAGTAAACGCAGGCATTTTCAAATCGGGTGCAACAATAATGATGCCCATAGCAAGCATAGCCACCACACCGAGTTTCATAATAGAGCTCAGATAGTCGCGGGGTGAAAGCAGAAGCCAAACCGGCAGGACCGATGCAAAGAAACCGTAGAAAGCCAAAAGGATCGTCAATGTGTTGCGATTAAATGTGAACCATGAAGCAATCGATGATTCCGGAATGTAGCGTCCATAGATCACAGCAGCAGTAAGTAAAACAACGCCGCCAATAGTCGCTTCGACGATCTTTCCTTTCCGAAATTGAAACATCCAGATACCCATGAGAAGTGCAATGGGGATGGTACACGCAATAGTGAATGTTCCCCAAGAACTTTCGGCAAGCGAGTTCACAACGACCAGTCCTAATCCAGCCATCGCCACAATGAGAATGATGAGAATAGCGAGAGAGGAAATCGAACCGCTCAGTTTACTGATTTCCATCTTCGCAATTTCTGCTAGTGACTTCCCTTCGTACCGTATTGAAGCGACGAGAATAACAAAATCGTGTACTGCACCCGCCATAACTGCTCCGATCACCATCCAAAGAAAGCCGGGGAAGTACCCAAACTGCACCGCGAGTACGGGTCCGACCAGCGGACCTGCGCCGGCAATCGCTGCAAAGTGGTGACCAAAGAGGACCCATTTGTTCATTGGGTAATAGTTCTGGCCATCGTAGAGGCGATTGGCTGGTGTGACGTTCGTGTCGTTAATAACAGCTACTTTTGCAGCGATAAAACTAAAGTAGAAACGATAGGCAAGCGCGAAGAATGCAAGTGCAGCGATAAGTAATGGCATGGCATTCATAGAAATTCTGTTCCGTTATGCACAATTGACACGTATAAGAAACACTCTGTTCAACTCGCGGTGAATCATTTCACAAAGAGGACATCAACTACTTTCATCTCCTCTTATACATTCTTCCCCATTCTCTCACATACCTGTTCATCCCATTCCTTATGGCATCCATCAGGAACATATCCATGTGATCGTCATTGATATGTTCGGCAATTGAGATCAGCGGCACCTTTCATTTGTAAAAACTTTGATCGATCTAAAATGGTTCCTCTGAATGTGAAACACTCATTGTCTTTACCGTTTATTCAATTGAGTACGATTTGACTATCCGAATGGTTTTTGTGGAAAAGAGACAGTTCAGAACACGGAAGATTTTTGATATACTGTAAAAGACATTTGCTGAAATGCAGAGTCGGTACAAAATACCAATCGTGAGAAGAAATGATCGGGGAAAAAATATTCATCAACAAATTAATCACAAGAACGACTTTATTACCGTCTTTGAGGGTGAGGATGTGTTGTGAGTAATATTTTTATCAATACAAAAGCGATACGCGTGCCGTTACTTCCTCACTAAAGAACCCTTTTGCATCTGTTCGAACAAAAATGAGCGCAGTCTCATTAATAAAGGACTGATCCCGACTTTGTATTGCTGCGGGTTTTCAAAGCGTTTATATTCCGGAGGTAGGCAGACGAATCGGTGCGAGACATAATTTGCACTTTCTGTCGGAGTCGGCAATTTGCCGACGATGTATCCGTTTTCCATCACTTTGAACATAATGGGCTTTGCTGTGTACTCTTCTACATTACGATGTTGTTCTGTAAAAAAAGGATGATAGAAAATATCAATACCCTCTTCTGTTTCCAGCATAATCCCGTCTGTATCAAAGAATCCATTCGCGTCAAAGTAGCGCATCACTTTTTTTCGTCCGGGCAGCGTTGTCCTTGCATAATTGTCCGAGAACTTTAGCGTAGGCTGATTCCCTATGACGCTTTGTTTGTACACACCTTGCAACGCGGGGCAATTGTGGGCAGTCAAGAGACGTGTTCCAACGCCGAATCCATCAATGGGCGCTCCTTGTTGGAGGAGACTGCTAATGAGAATCTCATCTAATTGATTGGAAACGACAATTTGTACATAATTGAGTCTCGCCGCATCGAGCAGCGCACGAGCCTTCTTGCTCAGAAGGGCGAGATCACCGCTATCGAGCCGGATGGCTTTGAGTTTTTGACCTCTTGCCTCCATTTCCTTTGCCACCTTCATAGCATTTGGCAAGCCGCTGCGTAATGTATTATAGGTGTCGACGAGAAGGATACAATTGTCGGGATAGATTTCTGCATACTTACGGAATGCAGTCAGTTCATCGCCGAAACTTTGGACCCACGAATGCGATTGTGAACCCGCTACTTCAAGCGAGTAATGATATGCAGCGTACACATTTGAGGTCGCATCCACTCCACCGATAATAGCGGCTTTGCTTGCGTGGATACCTCCTAAACCCTGTGCACGGCGTAATCCAAAATCATAGAGCTTCCGATTACCGGCAGCGAACCGAATGCGTGACGCTTTCGTAGCGATGAGCGATTCAAAGTTGAGAAGGTTCAAGAGCAGCGTTTCTATTATTTGTGTTTCGATGAGACTTCCTTCTACACGAACGATCGGTTCCAGTGGAAAGATGAGTTCACCTTCACGCATTGAATAAATAGTACCGTTGAAACGGAAACTTCGGAGGTACTGAAGAAACTCTTGTTTGAATCCTAACGATTGAAGATATTCAATTTCTGCATCTTCAAACTTGTATGTTTCGAGAATTTCCAACAGATCGCTGAGTCCGGCAAAAACGACATAACCGTTCCCAAAGGGGTTCTCGCGAAAAAAATAGTCAAAGACGGCGGTCGTCTGTGCTTTCCCTGAAAGAAAGTAACCCTGCGTCATGGTGAGTTGATAATAATCTATATACAGTGCTGCATGCGAATCGAATACTCTCATGATCCATCCCTCCAAAATAAAAATCAGAACGCATCTCGTATATGATGAATTTCTGCGGTCCCATTCCGATATTCAATTGCCACGATGTCGAACCGACATGGACGATCATCGATGTCGTGTAGGAACAAGTACCCCTCGGCAACGGCATGCACCTGTTCTTGTTTCTTTTCGGTTACAGCATCTTCCGGAGCACCAAAGGCATTTGATCGCCGTGCCTTCACTTCGACAAAGACCAACTCTTCACCCTCTTCGGCAATGAGATCAATCTCACCTCGTTCGAAGCGAAAGTTGCGTTCAAGAATCTTCAAGCCGCTTTGTTCAAGAAAATGAGCCGCCAGATCTTCTCCGGCTTTTCCCTGACTTCGACGATTGAGAGGTGACATTGCGACGAGAGACCTTATCACGATTTCTTGCTATACTATGCTACTGGAAAAGTATGGCTGATACAAATTAGAATGCTCTCAAAGTAATTAAAACACTAAAGAATTTCAACAAAAACCTCTTGCGTGTGATCTCCATCAAAAAAAACAATGACGCCTTTTTATTCCTTCTCAATTCCAAGTCTGGTCGGGGTGTAACGATTGACAATTCTTGAAGGAGTAACGGGAACGAACTCAAGATAAAAGTTCTCCCTGAAGAATGGAAGGATGAAAAGATTTGCGATGAATTTCACATATACCGTACGTTCGGATGGCTTCAATATGTTGACGCGTTCCATAGCCCTTATGCTTGGCAAATCCATATTGTGGAAAGTATGCATCTAACTCGCACATCAACCGATCGCGTGTCACTTTCGCGATGATCGAAGCGGCTGCAATAGTAAATGACTTTGCATCGCCGCCGATGATATTTTGAAAACGCAACGTGTCATGGTTAAATGAATTACCATCAATGAGAACGTAATCCGGTTTGATGGCCAAGTTTTCCAATGCCCTCCGCATCGCTAAGTGAGTGGCCTGCAAGATGTTGATGCGGTCAATCACTTTGTGATCGATAATTCCCACTCCAACACTCATTGCTTGCTGTGAGATCATTATAAATAATTCTTCCCGTTTTCTTGCCGACAACTTCTTGGAATCATCCACGCCATCCATGATGAATTCTTTCGGGAAGATGACTGCTGCCGCAACCACAGGACCTGCAAGCGGACCGCGTCCGGCTTCATCGACTCCGGCAATATGCTCGATGTTTTGCGCCCAGAGCGTGCGTTCCATGTCAAGATTAACGAGAGAATGTTTCATCGTAACTACTCAGTATGCTTTTCGATAATGCCATTCTTTGATTGGTATCCTCCCCTCTTAGGGGAGGACTAAGGTGGGGTCTCTTGTTCTTTGACCTCACCCTAACCCTCTCCTCACAGGAGAGGGAATGATTTCTCTATTTCTGACAAAAGAAGCTGAGCAATTACGTTTCATCATTCACAACGAACCTGCAATAATGGCCATCAGACCAATTACCATAGTGAGTTTTAAATTGCTGCTCACGCGTCTCATATTAATAGAAGAAGAACCTTGCCACATCATCACTCCTGAAACACACATAAGCATATCGGCAATAAAAACAATATACATAAAGGCAGAATGATATACTGAATATTTGATCACCGCACATGTGATACTGATGAGCGTAAGAAGCGACAAGGTTGCCAATATGAGTGCCGGTCTGATGCCATATTTGACGGGTAAGGTGACGGCATGTTCTTTCCTGTCACCTTCAATGTCTTCCACATCTTTCACTAACTCACGCGCGAAGTTGATGAGAAACGCAAACACAGCCGGAATAAGAGCATGTTCGATGTGTCCGACTATGGCACCTCCGTAGACGAACGCCATCCCCGTCATTAATCCGACGACGACATTACCGGCAACAATGGTTCTTTTCAGTCGAGCCGAATAATAGTAGAGGAGGACAATGGCAAAAATAACAATGAGCAGTGCAAGAGGATTGATAAATACATTGATACAGATTGCCGTCACAGAGACTATGAACCACATCTGTTGTGCATTACGTTGTGTCAGAACACCGAGCGGCAACGGACGGTTCGGTCGATTGATTCGATCTATTTCAATATCGAACGAGTCATTAATGGCGTTTGCGCCAGCCGTTACCAGCGCACCTGTCAGTGCTGCCAAGAAGATGAAAAGCGAATCTTGTGTCGTTCCGCCGGCGATCCAGCACGCGACAGGAATGGATCCAAGTATGATGAAGATGTTTACCGGACGGCTCAATTGAACGAATGCTTTGAGTTTTTTAGAATTCATTGATCAACCGAATGTGAATTTTTGCAGTGCTGAACGTGTCGCCTTCGCCTAATGCAATACTGACGTCGATCAATCCAAGTGCGGAATCCATACGTACGCCGATGCCATATCCAAATTTATTTTGTTCCGCTATCCGTAATCCTGAGTCGTTACTGAATGGAGCAATATACCCGAAATCAAGAAAGGCGTAGAAAAACGAAAGAGGTGTGACAAGATAACGATATTCTAAATTTGTCCATAAAAGTCGTGATCCCAGAAACTGTCCTTCCTGGTATCCGCGCAAGGTCGTTGACCCGCCAAGCCGGAACAAATCACTCACATCTATATTTCCGCTGCTGAAATCTCTAAGATGCAATTCAGTTGCAATGACTTGCCGAAGAAACGGCGAGAGATAATATGAAAGATCGAACACTACTCGGCGGGTTGTACTTCGAGATCCAATGGGAAAAGCATCGCTGCTCAAAGTCTGCTTTGCACCGGTTTGATATTCTGTAGAATACAGAATGCCGTTTGTGGGTGTCGTTGGATTGTCGCGTGAATCGTAACGAACAGAAACTCCCCAGCTTGTAGTTCTGCTTTCTGCTATAGCTTTACTTCCGTCATATCGCTCGGTCGGATACACACTGTTCTGCGAAAACGAGATGCCAACGGAAAATTCTTCAGTGATCATCAAATCGGTTGCAATGTCGTATTGCATCCGCACAAATGTCGAATCCTGTTTTCGTTGAAAGAATCCAAGCTGTGCATTGACAGGATACGAAGCGATCCATGGCTCAAAGTAATGGAGTTCGGTTTCCTGAGAGCTTGCGGTCTCTTGATACCAACGGGCGGAGAGTTTGCGTCCGGTGCCAAAAAGATTTCTCAGTGAGATGTTGATAAGTCCAGTGAGGTAGCCGTTTCCACCGGATGCAGTCGAGGGAATATACCCAAGCACTCCATCGAAGTTGTTTTGGTTTCCTTCCACAACTCGCACCAACAATCCTGCCTGTTCTGCTTCTGTTAAATATAATTCCGGCAGAGAAACGGATGAGAAAAGCTGCAAATGATCCAGCCGGCGTTTGATGCGTTCAGGAAGATCGCTGCTGAACAATTCATTTTCCCCCACACGTGCTTCCCGTATGATGACATACTCTTTGGTCGTCTTATTCCCTTCAATGTGTATTTCAGAAATGCGCAATGCCTTTCCTTCGTCGATGTGCAACTGCACTGTGACAGACATTTCATCTGCAGAATCAACAAAGGAAACATTTTGAACTGCAATTTTTGAAAGCGGATATCCTTTGCGCTCATATTGTTGGAGTAGAGTTTGAATGTCTTGTTCCAAAAGAGAAGGGATAAAAGGATCGCCTTCGTGTAGTTGCATACCCTGATATAACTCGGCAGCTGTAAGATTTTGACAACCGTCTAATTCAATTCGCCGCACAACCGACGGTTTCCCTTCGGTAAGAAAGATGTGCACTTCCACATCGTGCGATATGGTATCGGAATGTACCTGTATCGAATCTATTCGAGCATGGAGATACGCGCGATTTTTGTAGAGATCGAGAATATGTTCCCGATCGCCCACTACTATAGACTCGGAGAATGGGCCGCCTATTTTAGTTGAAAGAGCGGCAGTAAGTTGATGAGCGGAAAAGGCATGATTTCCTTCAAATTCCACCGAATGCACTGTGAGCGAGATTTGCCCGTTGACAACCGATGAAAGTACAAGAAACAAAAAGCCCGATAGTAAACAACAAGCCGGTGTGAAGTATTCGTTGGCTTGTGTTGAATGACGTAGGCGGAACCGACTCACCGTATCCTTCCCTGCAAATCTGTTTCGGGATATTGAAGACGATAGTCGCCAAATCCGGTTTCATCCACAAAAATAAATTCCCGATTTTGATCGTAGTAATACCAAATTTCATATGGCTTACTTTCTGAATCGAAAGGATGGCGGTCTACGTTTTGTGGTAAACCAAATCGGATTAAAACCATTCCCCTGTCTGTTTTCCAGCCTTCCATGTATCCCGTAAAGTTTTTATTTGCATATGCGACGCGCGCAAAATATTCTTCCATCAGTTCATTGCGCGATGTTTTGGAATCTGGATTGTGTTTTGCCCAGAATTCAAGAAACCGTTTCTGTCTCTCCTCCTGAGCTGCCGCTTCTTTGATGTACGCAATCTCGCTTCCTTTTGCAATATACTGAAGCTGATCCGTTGCCTTGTCGATGTCTGTGACGGTCGAAGGCAGATCCTTTATTCGCACAAGACATGTGCGAGAGGATGATGTATGAACCATTACCGCTGGATTGACTTTAGTATATCCCGTCGCTTCAATAAAAAACACGTACTGACCAGCGGCAAGTGCCGGTGTGTCAATTTGCCAAATCATTTGTGTCCGATTGCCTGAGAGTGCTTCGCTCTTTGTACGTTGTGTGATGACTTCTTTCTTTTGATTGATGAACTTGCATAGTAATTGGACAGAATCGAGTTGAGTTCTGTTGTAGATTTCAAAGAAGAGATAAAAGCCATTCGATTCTTTTGTAAGAACTCCTGTCAAATTTGGCACGATGTTCTTTCGCGTGCCGTCAACATCCATTCTATGTACCAGCATCAGATCACTCATCGCAAGCGAATCTGTGCTAAAATCTTTTACTACCACCGATTTGTGAAAAGCGGCTATTTTTTTAGATGCATTATCTGCTACTTGTAAAAGGAGTTCGTACTTTCCTGGCAGGAGATCAGTTGAAAATCGTTTGAGAGTAGATAGTCGATGGGAAATAGTTTGCGTAAAATCTTTCAGTCGCAATTCCACAGTTTGGCTCGTTTGCCAGAGTTCTTGCTTCTCTTGCGTGAGCACCGTCGCGGATATTTCAATACGTCCTACATATTGTTCTCCCTCCTTGAGGAAGTTGATTTCTGGATAGGGAACCTGAATATAGATATCCAAACGTCCTTTTCCAGATGAGTCAGATTTGAATGCGAACGCTTCTGCAAATATTTCCGATATATACTCCTTGGGTTCATTTTGATTATCGGTCTGTGCGGACAGGTAATTGGCAAATATTCCAACTGCAAGGATTGTTCGCCCAGCGAAGAGTATCCGTTGTATTCTTCTGGATGCCATAGCGTTGTCCTCGCGTAAGAGTGTACATCATGCCGTTGCAACGAGATCATACTCTGTTGCATCGGTAATAGTTACAGAATGAAATGCGCCTACATTCAATGGATGACCACTGTGTACGAGTACTTCTTGATCGATCTCCGGTGCATCCCATTCTGTTCTTCCAACAAAAAAATCGTTCTCCGTAGTGTCGATTAATACCTTCATCGTCTTGCCAATAAGAGATTCGTTGTGCTGTTCAGAAATTTCTTTTTGGATTTCCATTATTGTTGTTTGTCGTTCCTGTTTCATCTCTGCCGGGATCGGATCGCCAAGATCAAACGCCGCTGTGCCTTCTTCTTGCGAATAGAGAAAGACACCGAGGCGGTGGAAACGAGTCTCTTCTATAAAATCACACAATTCCTTGAAATCATTTTCTGTCTCGCCCGGATATCCGACAATGAGTGTTGTGCGGAGAGCGAGGTTGGGAATTTCATTCTTCAAGTGCAAGAGCAATTCACGCGTTGCATTCCGACTCATGCCGCGCCGCATGGATTTGAGCACAGTATCAGAATAATGTTGAATCGGAATATCGATGTAGCGGCAGAGCTTCGTGTATTTCTGAAACGCTTCTATAACATCCGCTGGAAATTTTGCCGGATAAGCATACATCAATCGAATCCATTCGATTCCATCAATGTCGTTCAACTCGCCCAGAAGTGCTGCAAGCTGCCTTTTGCCGTACAAATCCAATCCATAGTATGTCGTATCTTGCGCAATGACAATGAGTTCCTTTACTCCCTTCTCCGCGAGCAGTCGTGTTTCGTGTACAAGTTCTTCCATTGGCTTACTGCGATGTTGTCCTCGCATCAGTGGAATAGCGCAGAAAGAGCAAGGATTGTCGCATCCTTCTGAGATTTTAAGATATGCATAATGCGATGGGGTCGTGAGGAAACGCTCGCCGAGCAGATCGGTCTTGTAATTCACGCCAAGAGAGTTCAGCACGCCGCGCAATTGATTTGTCCCAAAGAACGAATCAACTTCCGGAATTTCAGCGGCAAGTTCATTCTTAAAACGCTCGGAGAGACAGCCCATGACGACAATTTTTTTTATCTCGCCCCGGTTTTTCTTCCCCACAGCTTCTAAAATGGCATCTATCGATTCCTGCTTTGCATCCTGAATGAAACCGCATGTGTTAATAATGACCGTATCGGCTTCATCGGCATTCTTCACAAGCTGCACATTGCTGTGCTTCAACTGACCAAGAAGGAACTCCGAGTCAACAAGGTTTTTCGGACAACCGAGTGTAACAACGTTGACCTTTTGAGCCAGAGGCTCACCCGCCAGACCGCCAGCGGGCTGGTAAGCCTTTGGTTTAGATTTCGAGATTGAAGTTATTCCATGTTCACGATTCATTCTTTGTCTAAATTCTTTTCTCGAATGATTTTCACAACAGATTTTGTTGTTTGTAAATATTGCAGCAGGTGGGAATAGATATCTTCTGCAATACTTTCTTCGTACGTATGCGATGCCAAATTGCGGCTATTCAACATATCCAAATAAATAGCATCATCCGCCAGTATTCCCAACCGAAATGCGCCACGGATGCTTTCGCGCGGGGAGTTGTATTCTAAACCTTGTATGTGGCAATACTCTTTCAATATTTTCCAAAATAGTTCAAACGTGAATTCAAATCGTTGGATTGCAGAATCGCGCACAAATTCGTTCTTCGGTTGGTCGAGTGCCTTCTGCAACTGACCGACAGCGAGATCGAAGCTCTGGAACAATTGAGTTCATCGGACATCATTCTTTTCCATGTTCCACCTCCAACAATAACTCCGCATCTTTCAAGGCAGCTATTCGAAAATCATTGCTTACGCGATCGAGATCGACGAAATCAATGGTTTGCATGATGTGAATATCTTCCAGTTCACCTTCTATCCTGCTTAAAACGTTCAGAGGAATATTAGAATGTTCGTTGCGAGTTTGTTCATTCCTCTCAAGAGTGCTCACATATTGAATTCCAAAATCATAATCAGACCGGACGGAAGCTGTTTTTCTTGCCCGCGATCCAAAAAGAAAGAGACGCAACCCATGCATCGCGCCTAAATACTTTTGCACAATTTGAACGGCTTGTTGTTTGACCTCTTCTTCCGAAAGCAAATGCATGTCCATTTCTTTCTCGCTCAAACTGTATTCTATGACAGCACGATAAAATCAATATAAAGATACACAATCGGGGAGATATAAACCAAACTGTCGAACCGATCATATACGCCGCCATGCCCTGGAATAAGTGAAGAGGAATCTTTGACACCCGCGTCTCGTTTGAATCGGGACTCGATGAGATCGCCAAGTTGTCCAAATACTCCAATAAGCACTCCGAGAACAATTGCATGCTGATAGGAGAGATAGCCAAGCACAAGTGTTTTTGCTGTCACCATGGTCAGTATGGAGAAAATGAAACCGAATACAGCTCCTTCCCATGTTTTATTTGGACTTACCTGCACGAAAAGTTTATGCTTCCCAAATGTTTTACCGCCAAAATATGCCGCTGTGTCACAGATCCAAATCGTTGCGAAGACGGCAATGACCGTATACCCGCCCCATCGATTAATCTGCGCAAGCTGCTGGTCATTGGCTAAGCCCGCTGCAAAGAATTTATGAACGGGAAATCCGTACGGAAAGAGGTCGCGTAAAAAAATGAGCGTGCCGAAGCACAGTGAAATGACCAGTACGCCTAATATTGTCGTGGCAATATTAATCATCGGCGAACCTTTGGTTCGAAATAACTCGATGAGCATGGTCAACAAAAGGAACTTGAGCAGTACAACGGTAAGAAGTTGATGCTGTGAAAACATGGAAAGATGGATTTCAAAATGGTCGATGACGAATTGGTAAATGTCGACTTGAAATCGTTCGTAGATGAAGACGGCATTGACGATGACTCCGGCAGCGAGTCCAAGTGTTTTGAGCGGCGCAGCGCCTTTGGCTTCTGCAAGTCCATAGAACTCATATAATGCAAGCGATGAGATGACGGCAATGAGGAAGAAGAAGAAATAGCCGCCAAGCATGGTCAACCAGAGAATGATTGGAATAGCGACAAGCGCTACGAGTACGCGCACAGTGAGATTTTGAAATTTAGGCATTTAAATATCCGTTTTATAATGAATGAGTATAAAGAACGATAAACCAACGATTAACGTTTAGGTAACACGCTGTGGTTTTAGTTGCTATAAGATGATAATTTCCCGCAGTAAAAACCGTTGAGTGAACAATACTGCTTTTTTTTCTCATTTACATCTACACCTTCCGTGAGTGTTGTGCTTGCTGCTGTTAGGCGTTCGTTGTCACAGACTTGCACTTGGTTCACGTATTTGTTAACTTCATCTGTGCGGATAATTCAATTTTATCGAACTCCTTCTGGACGCTGTCCTGTAGAAAAATTATTAGACTCTCTTTCAGATCGGCAAGCACAGAATAAGAAGCTTGTCAGCACGGATGATCTATGGGAAATTCGAGTGCATATCGGTGGAAACAGCTATCGTTTCCTTGGATTTTTCGATAGATCAAGTCTTTTAATCTTAACAAGTGGATTTGCGAAAAAACAACAGAAGACCCCCATTCGGGAAATTGAATTAGCGAATCAAAGACGAATTGATTATCTCCAAAGGAGAAAATAAATATGAGCGATGTAGAACGATATATAGAACGACGGAAGAAACGCAGTCCAAAGTTTGCAGAGAACTTTGATTCTGGGTTTGAAGCATTCGAGTTTAGTGTCATGCTTCGACAAGCAAGAGAACGTGCCGGTATAACACAAGAGTTCATTGCAAAGAAATTACGAACGAAAAAATCTGCGATATCTCGAATTGAAAACCACGCCGAAGACATACGGCTTTCAACATTAGAGAAGTACGCAAAAGCTCTTGGTATGAAACTACGAGTACAGCTTACCAGTTGATTGTATTGATTCATCTTTGAAACCTCAAGCAGCGAGTCCGAGCGTTTTGAGCGGCGAAGCGCCTTTGGCTTCTGCAAGTCCATAGAACTCATACAATGCAAGCGATGAGATGACGGTAATGAGGAAGAAGAAGAAATAGCCGCCAAGCATGGTCAACCAGAGGATGATTGGAATGGCGATCAGCGCAACGAGAACGCGCACAGTGAGATTTTGAAATTTAGGCATATTTTTTTTTATGATCGGTGATTGATAAACAACCAAGGATTATCATCTAACAAATTTGTATGAACTACGTTCATTTGTTTTTCTCAGCGAATCCGTCTCGAGACATCATGCGTGAGGCGAAGATATGCTACAAAACTCAGAAAGAAGAGCGCAGCAAAGACAACCAACTCGAACAGTGTCGCTGGTATATCTACTGTCGTCTGTGCGGCAGATAAAAGATTTTCGTCATTTAAACCATAATGGGAAGCGAGCACCGCCATAAGGTTATTCAAGAAGTGTGCTGACATGGGAAGCAAGAGACTTTGTGAACGATACCTCAGCAGTCCGAAGAACACACCCAAACCGATTAACGGCACAACCTCGAATGGATTCATATGATACAAACCGAAGATCGTGCCTGCCAGTATCGCTGAAACGATCGGCGACATCAGCCGCTCAAATATTTTTTGGATGAGACCACGAAAGAGTAATTCTTCTACAATCGCTGGTACTACTGCCACGACAAGAATGACGGCAAGAAGTTCCACCGGTGAATCAGCACGAATCAAAACTTTCGTTAATTCCTCAAACAACTTCTTGATCGGTCCGATAAGATCACGAAGTAAATCCGGAAGAGGCACGAGTTCCTGAAAATACATATATGCCTCGAATACCCGCTGCAACGAAAAGAGTGCAATGAGCGCAAGAATTGATTCTCGAATTCCCGGCACTCGAAACTGAAATACTCCGCTCAATCGAGCAGCAAACAATCGCGCCAGCAGCAAGGTCGGAAGGAGGATGAAACACATCTGTCCGATGAGCGTCAGCCAACGCATTGTCCAAACATTTTCGCGAGTGATGGATACTGCTCCTGTAACAAGGAATGTCAGCAAACCGCCGCCGACTTGATAGAGAAGAAAGATAAAAACAAGCGATACAAACGCGAACAAGAGTGGATGAATAGCATGCCGATCGACAAAAGAAAGTTCTTCGGCAGTCACTTCTTCTTGAACCGCCGGTTCGGGGATGTGTTCATGAAATTCAGTCATGTGGCAGGAAGCTGAGATTTGATCATTGCGGCAAGCAATGGGAACATAAGTTCGTGATGTCCCGTGAAATTGTACCCGCGTCCGTATTTTTGTGTCGGCCGTTCGACAACATTCATTTGCGAACGATACTGTCGGATC
>PLMS01000110.1 GCA_003142575.1 Ignavibacteriota bacterium | reverse complement strand
GGTGAGCGATCTGTCGCTGTTGGTACGATCGATATGGCGGTATGGGATGCCGTAGCAAAAATAGCAGGTAAACCTCTCTATCGTTACCTTGCCGATCGTTATCGTAACGGCAAGGCGGATTCCAAAGTGTGGGTGTATGCGGCCGGCGGATATTATTCTCCGGGCAAAGATATGACTGCACTCAAGAATGAGATGAAGAGTTATCGTGACAGCGGTTATACTGTTGTCAAAATGAAAATCGGTGGTGTTTCACTGGATGAAGATATTCGCCGCATCGAAGCGGTACTCGAGGTGGTCGGCGATGGAAAATTTCTTGCAGTCGATGCGAACGGACGCTTTGATCTCGAAACGGCAATTGCGTACGGAGACGCGATGAAACCATATGGATTGTTTTGGTATGAAGAAGCAGGAGATCCCCTCGATTATGCGCTTCAGTCTGAGCTTTCCAAGCGATATCTCTTACCTATGGCAACAGGCGAGAATCTTTTCTCGCATCAGGATGCGCGTAACCTGATCCGCTACGGCGGAATGCATGCCGACCGCGATTGGCTTCAATTCGATTGCGCACTCTCATACGGTCTGGTTGAATATTTGCGAACTCTTGATGTTCTTGAACAGAACAAATGGTCCTCACGACGAGTTGTTCCCCATGGCGGACATCAAATGTCTTTGAATATTGCAGCAGGTTTGCATCTCGGCGGCAATGAATCGTATCCCGGAGTCTTCCAGCCTTTCGGCGGCTTCGCAGACGGAATTGCAATCGAGAACGGATATGTCGGTTTGCCGGATGCCCCCGGCGTCGGTTTCGAAACCAAGTCCGATCTCTTCGCTTTGATGAAAACGCTCAGTGATTAATTGTGTACGCGAGCAAGAATATTTTTCGAAGATGTAAAAGCCGAGGAATTCAAGCTTGTGGAATGAACAACAAGACGATCAGATGATTTTCTGAGGTGCTATGGATACAAAAAAAAATAAATCGAAAACCATTTTCAGTCATCTTTATTTCCAGGTACTCTTGGGTGTTTTGGCTGGGATCATCCTGGGTCTTTTCAATCCCGGATTGGGTGAAACTCTCAAGCCGCTTGGTGATGGCTTCATCAAACTTATCAAGATGCTGCTTGCCCCGATCATTTTCGGTACCATAGTTGTCGGCATTGCTAAGATGGGGAGTATGAAAGAAGTAGGACGTGTCGGAATAAAAGCTCTTGTCTATTTTGAAATAGTCTCTACCATGGCTCTCATTATTGGACTCGTCGTTGTCAATGTCCTGCAGCCGGGAGCCGGAATGAATATTGATCCCGCTACGCTCGACACAAAATCGCTTTCCACATACACTTCAGCCGCGAAACAACAGGATGCTGTTGGATTTTTCATGGATATTATTCCGACAAGCGTTGTCGATGCATTTGTAAAAGGAAACATGCTGCAAGTGATCTTGTTTGCGCTTCTTTTTGGTTTGGCGCTTGCACAGTTTCCCGATCGGGGAAAAACAGTAGTCGACGTCATCGATTCTATTCTGCAAGGTTTATTCGGCATCGTGAAAATGGTTATGCGTCTGGCTCCGATTGGGGCTTTCGGTGCAATGGCTTTTACTGTCGGCAAGTACGGCTTCGGCTCGTTGATGTCGCTCGGCAAGTTAATGGCAGGCGTGTACATTACCAGCACCGTCTTTATTGTCTTTGTTCTCGGCACTATTGCATGGATGAGCCACATCTCCCTTTGGAAATTTCTTAAATACATTAAGGATGAAATTATCATCGTCTTTGCAACCTCTTCGACGGAAGCTGTGCTGCCGCGCATGATGGTGAAGCTTGAACAGCTCGGCTGTTCAAAACCTGTCGTGGGATTGGTTTTGCCGACAGGTTACACCTTTAATGCGGATGGCACGTCAATTTACCTGACTATGGCGGCAATCTTCATTGCACAGGCTACGAACACTCATTTATCTCTCTGGGATCAACTCCTTGTATTGGGTGTGTTGCTCTTTACCTCAAAAGGTTCGGCCGGTGTTGCCGGCGCCGGATTTGTAACGCTTGCCGCAACATTATCTTCGATGGATAAAATTCCGGTTGCGGGTATGGCGCTGCTTCTTGGTGTGGACCGCTTTATCAATGAAGCAAGAGCAGTGACAAACCTTATCGGCAATGGGATTGCTACCGTTACCATCGCTCGCTGGGAGGGAGCGTTTGATGAGAAGCGAGCACAATCTATTCTCAATGGAGAACTGAACGAATCTCAGACAGAGCTTTGATGAAGCGATGATAAGATCAATCCGTTTTGTTCGAATAAAACAGATTTCTCAGCACACCTCATTGATAAAAAAATCATACGGAAGCAGATTATTACAAAGCGGCTGAGCATAGGTGGAGGTCATAGAGCAATTAAAGTGTTGACTCAAATGGTGACCGTAGTGACGATAAAACAAAAAATCCGTAACCATCTCGGATGAAAATTGCGAAATTTCTTTTAGAATCTGTGTCCCCAACGAGATTCGAGTACTACTGCAGTTCCGAAAACGATATTATTACGATAATTACTGAATATCCGCTAAATAGAGTGGCGCTCACATTAAAATACGAGCTAATAGGGGGAATGGGAGAGAAACCCTCGACTTTAGGCGAAAACTTCAGTATGCTTGCGGCATAGAACACTATTGCAAGTTGAGTCAATCAGGCTATGATATTAAGTATCACACCTGGTATGGATCACGAAATACCGCAAGCCAGTCTTGCAGGGTGAGATTGCAACACGAGCTCGCGAATTGATCAAATTGATTCTGAATTGTTCTTTATGTAATCGATCAATTCATCGATTTGAGCAAACGCAAGGGCAGTAGCGGTGTCAGCCGCGCCATAGTAAATAGCAATTCGACCAGTCTTCGCATCGTATAAATTTGCGCAGGGGAATACGACATTTGGTACAAAGCCGGTGGTTTCATACAGTTTCTCCGGTGTCAGCAAATAATCGCGTGTTCGGTAAAGCACTTTGTTCGGTTGGTCGATATCCAGAATTACAGCGCCAAAGCTGTATACAAACCCATTGCAAGTGTTGGAAACGCCATGATAAAATAACAGCCATCCTTCGGTGGTTTCGATAGGAACTGGACCTGCGCCGATCTTCGTACCTTGCCACCAACCCTGGCCTCCTTTACCCATAACAAATTTGTGATTTCCCCAATGGATAAGGTCCGGACTTTCACTCATAAAGATATCGCCGAAAGGAGTATGCCCACTGTCGCTTGGACGGCTGAGAAGGATGTACTTGCCGTTTACTTTTCGCGGGAACAGAACGCCGTTTCTATTGAACGGCATTAACGGATTGGACATCCGGATGAATGTCTTAAAATCATTCGTTCGTCCTAAACCGATAGAGGCGCCGTGTAAATCGTCGCACCAGACGATATAAAATGTATCGTCAATTTGAACAAGGCGGGGATCGTACGCATAGCTTGTTGGGTTCGGATTCCCATTTTCATCGACCCATTGAATCGGATCTGGACCGATGTTCCATTTAATTCCATCTTTACTTTTTCCGAAAAATAATGTTGCCCGTCCGTTTTTTTGGTCTGCTCTGAAAACTCCGATGAATGCCCCGTTATGCGGCGCAACTGCGCTATTAAATATCCGTGCGGCTTTGGGGATCGGATTCCAATCAAGAACCGGGTTCTTACTCCATCGCCACACAACATCGCTGCAATTTTTCGGTCTTTTTTCCCAGGGGATATTCGGCAGAGCTTTTCCTACGATGGTTGTTTTATTTTTCATCTTTTACTCCTTGCTGCTTTAATAAAACCTGCAGAGCGAAGCATAATGCATGTAACTCAGCAGGAAAATAATGTATTATGCGCATACCTGTGCTAATTTACTCTCGATTATTCGATGGACAAAATCCTGATTGATTAACAGGGAAAATTTGATTTTAAATGTTTTTCTTTGCGATTTTCTTGTATTTATCTCAATAATTGTACCACGGTCAATTTAGTATTTTTTTTGGATTGAACACGCCTTTTTTTCAAATTTCTATATATCAAAATGTTTTCACTCGAAAGGCAGATCAATAGCTGTTAAAATGAATTATTAAAACGATAACCTATATCAATCCATTAATTCTTGCTTTGAACATTCTCCTATTCAATGAAATGATAGTATGATAGTTTATACTATTTTCGCACCCTTTACTTATGTATCTTACCGTTAAAAAATAGAAGATTATTAAAAGCCTTGAATATCAATGAATATATTTATGCTAATACAGGTCTTATAAAAATGTTCAGGTTGCATTTAGAAAAAGTTGCATAGGTAAGTTTATTATCGAAATGAAATGCCAATCAATTTAAAGGGCATAATATTTGATAGAAAAAGGAAAAGGAGATTATTCTCAATCTACAACAACGACTTACTTGAACGGGAATCAAAACGAACTTTTTTAGTGAGGAAGCGATGCGAAAAATAATGCTGTCTTTTATGATTCTTTTTACCACGGCTTGTTTTTGGCAGATGGGAGTTGCACAGCAAGGGGGAAAAAAATATTTTGATTGGAGTCCTCAAAAAGATGTAAACAAGCCTAATGAAAAACCGCCATCGCGTATACTTCCGCTGATACAGGTTAAGGAAAATAAATTTATCAACACCGCTGGCGATACAGTCTTGTTCCGCGGGGTTGCGATAGCGGACCCTGATAAACTAGAACAACAAGGAAGATGGAATAAAAATCTTTTTGTCAAAGTAAAAGAAATGGGAGCCATGATTGTGCGAATTCCCGTTCATCCTGTTCCATGGCGAATGAGAACACCTGAAAAATATCTTTCGCTTCTCGATCAGGCGGTGGAATGGTCCACAGATCTCGGTATGTATGTCGATATCGATTGGCATTCCATTGGTAATCTTGGGATGGAATTATTCCAGGATCCCGTATACAATACAACACGCAAAGAGACATATGAATTCTGGCGGACCATGGCGGTCCATTTTAAAGGAAACACAACGATAGTGTTTTTTGAACTCTTCAATGAACCGACACTTTTTAACGGCCAGCTCGGCTCTATGACGTGGAGCGAATGGAAAACAATTAATGAAAATATTATTCACCTCATCCGCGCTTACGATACAGAAAAAATCCCGTTAGTTGCGGGACTCGATTGGGCATACGACCTTACGCCGATTCGCATTGAGCCAATTCAGGCGGCAGGTATTGCGTATGTAACGCATCCATATCAGCATAAACGGCAACCACCGTACGAAACGAAGTGGGAAGAGGATTTTGGATTCGCGGCAAGTGTCTATCCTGTTGTCGCTTCTGAATTCGGCCTTATCGATGACCTGAGTGAGAAGGAAGATTATGGTAAGTCCATCATTAAGTATTTAGAAGGAAATGGTATAAGCTGGATGTGTTGGATCTACGATCCGGATTGGTACCCCCGACTGATCGAATCATTCGATACTTTCAAGCTTACATCAGGCGGCGAGTTCTTTCAGCAAGCATTGCAGAAGAATCTCAAACAACCAAACAATGTAGAGCAAAAATAAAAATGGTTGATTGGCAATTTATTTGTCAACGAGATAAAATATGAAGTGGAAAATATTTTTTCTCTTGGTGTTCAATTTCACAAGTATGAATAATATGGAATCTGCTTCAAACTTTATTCCTGCTCACCATCCATACATTCAATATTATGGACGCTGGGACCTGAGTGATACCCTTCACGCCAAATACTCATGGCCTGGTGTGTATATACAAACCGTGTTCACTGGAACAAGTATTGGGATTCAACTCACGGATAGTATAAATTATTTTAATGTATGAGTCGACGGGGCATTGCGCGATGTCTTTCATGGTACAAAGTCTGGAATAGCAGAATATATTCTTGCGGACAATCTTCCCAAGACAAAACATACCCTTGCGTTGAGCAGAAGGAACATCACATTTGATGCAGTCTATTCTTTTGAAGGTTTCGTTTTAGACAGCGCTGCATCGCTGCTTCCACCACCGCCAAAACCGTTGAGAAAGATTGAATTTATTGGTGATTCTTTTACTGCAGCAGAAAGTAACGAGGCGAAGGAGCAATCATTGTCATGGGAAGCGAGATTTCCGGTTACCAATATCGATAAAGGCTTTGCAGTCGATATCGCGCGTCATTTTCACGCTCAATATACAACCACTTGCCGGTCTGGCAGCGGTATGTCATGCGATTGGCGGGGAGACACGAATGTAACGATTCCTAAAATATTCAATCGAACATTAATGGAGAGTAAAGAACCGCACTGGGATTTCAAACAATGGATTCCGAATGTCGCCATGATTTGCCTTGGATTGAACGACCATTCAGGGATGCGTGACTCTATCGGAAAAATTTCGGAAGAAAAATCTTCATATTTTCGAAAAACGTATCACCAATTCATTCAGACCTTGCGGGATGTTTATCCGGATGTAAAAATAGTTGCTGCCGCAGCATTCCCTGAGTGGGTCCGAACCAACGTGAAACAGGTTGTTGAAGAAGAATTGGCATCAGGTCGTAAAGATGTTTTCTATACAACATTCGATGAGTTCCCCGGCGGATATGTAGCGAATGGACATCCGACCGTGGAGACACACCAAAAGATGGCTGATCAAATCATCCAAGCGATGGAATCATATCAACTGTTCTCGAAATAGCGGTGGATGTGCTGACGAGGAAAGAAATCTATGAATAAATATTCTCCTGCAGAAAATCGATACGAGAATATGAAATATAATCGTTGCGGCAGAAGCGGGATTACATTCCCTGCAATATCTCTTGGTCTTTGGCATAACTTCGGCGGAGTTGATGATTTTGAAAATGCTCAATTGATGATTCGTCATGCGTTCGATCTCGGAATTACCCATTTTGATCTCGCCAATAATTATGGCCCGCCGCCCGGAAGCGCTGAAGAAAATCTTGGAAAAATTCTTAGGAAAGATTTGCTGCCATTTCACAACGAATTGATTATCTCATCCAAAGCCGGTTATATGATGTGGCCGGGTCCGTATGGAGATTGGGGATCTCGTAAATATTTAATATCGAGTTTAGATCAGAGTTTGCGTAGAATGGGTCTTGAGTACGTAGATATTTTTTACCACCTTCGTCCCGATCCGCAAAACACCGTTGGCAGAGATCGTGCAAGCTCTCGACCAAATTGTTCGATCGGGGCGGGCATTATATGTCGGAATTTCAAACTATCCGGCAGAATTAACCCGTAAGGCAGCAAACATTTTGAAATCTCTTAGGACATCATGCCTGATTCATCAGCCAAAATATAATATGTACGAACGTTGGGTGGAGAAGGAATTGCTCAAGCTTCTCAGTAAAGAAGGAATTGGATGCATTGCCTTTACACCATTGGCGCAGGGATTGTTGACCGATAAATATTTTAAAGGCATTCCCCATGATTCGCGAGCTGCAAATCCTCATGGATTTCTCAATCGAGAAGACGTAACGAAAGATAAAATTTCTAAATCCTTGCGTTTGGATAAAATCGCACAGAGCAGGGGGCAGAAATTATCACAAATGGCGCTCGCCTGGATTTTACGCAACGCGGAGATCACTTCCGTGCTTATTGGTGCCAGACGAATTTCACATATCGATGATGCAGTTACGACATTGAATAACTTAAAATTCACACAAAACGAACTTCGTCAAATAAAAACCATATTAGGGTCAAAATAAGACAAGTTCAACGTTAAATCCTATGGTTTTATTAGAATAATATGAGTTTATCGAATTGATAAATTATTTCTTTACAAGAAATGATAAAAATGCCATTTCCTTGATAAAAAAAGGGGTGCAAAGTGGTTTTTTTTGGCACTATTTGTGGATTGCTAAATGAGTTCAATACCTCGAAAAAGGTTACCAACAACGATGTCATATGTTAGAATTAAGGACATATGTCACTCATTGAGGTTTTCTTACATTTAACGCTCTGATAGAAAAAAATCGAAATTTATAAATTTTTCATAAATAATTTAACACAATGAAAAATACCCATCAGGAGAAGATATATGTTAATTGATACGTCATGCTATGGGAAGATTATTTTAGGAGTATTAATTACTTTATTTTTGACTTTTGCGTTTCAACCAATGTATGCCGCAGGATCTGGTTCTATAAAAGGTCGTGTTTTGGATAAAGTGACAGGTGAGCCGCTCATTGGAGCGAACATCATTGTTCAGAACACTAGTTTAGGAGTTGCGACAGACATCGATGGAAGTTATTACCTGCGATTTATTCCAGCAGGTGAATGGACTTTGAAGGTCTCTTACTTAGGCTATAAACCCGCTTCTTTCCAGGTGACGGTTACTGAAGATATTGTCATAGAAAAAGAGATTAGAATGGAACCACAATCTTTGATGGGTGAGGAAGTGGTAGTGACTGCACAGGCAAGGGGACAACAAGCCGCAATTAACCAGCAATTGGCTTCAAATACAATATCTAATATCGTTGCTGCCGATCGTATTAAAGAATTGCCGGATGCAAGTGCTGCTGAATCGATTGGCCGTTTACCCGGTATTTCGATTGATCGATATAATGGTGAAGCTACCTCGGTGGCGATCCGTGGCTTGGCTCCAAAGTATAACACGGTCACCGTAAATGGTGTCGCGCTGCCGGCAACAAACAATAATGATAGGAGTGTTGACCTATCGCTTATTTCGTCCAATGTTCTCGATGGTATAGAAGTAAAAAAAGCGAATACTCCCGATATGGATGCCGATGCTCTCGGCGGGACGATAGATTTACGGTTGAAAGAAGCTCCGGAAGAATTTCAGACGAACGCTACTCTCCAAGGGGGATATAGCAATCTTAATAAATATTATGGTAACTACAGTGGTGTTTTTGGTGTAAGTGACCGTTTCTTCGACAATAACCTTGGTGTCATTTTTGGGTTAAATGCCGATAGAAATAATCGTTATGCTGATAAAATTGATGCAGAGTATAGGGAGGGAGCCCAAACGGGCGCAAACCCTGATATTAACTCCTTTACATACTATAAGGTTACTCAAAGAAGAGACGAAAACTATAAAAATAGGTTAGGCGCCAACCTTTTACTGGATTATAAAATTCCATACGGTAAGTTAACTGGTAATGGTTTTTTAAATCAGGCAAAGACCGAAGGATCATATAGATCCGATCAATTATATAGCGGAGATGGGCATGCTACTCGTTACTATGATTTAGATGATAATGTTTCTACCACTTCCCTCTATACAACCAGCGTGGGAGCAATGCAGGATTTTGGATGGATAAAATACGATCTAGGTCTCTCTTCCTCAGGATCAAAAACGGATGATCCTAATGACTATCGATGGGAATTTTCACAGGAAAATGGAGCTGATAGTGCAGGTTCAAAAATAATTTATGCATCAACTCCCTTAGCGGATGTTTACAAGTGGGAGACTCCCCTTGCAGTAACAACCGGCACTGCATCGACAACTGGTCTTAAATCGGCATTTGTGTATAGCACGCGGCTTATTGAAAATCAGAAAACCGCACAATTTAATTTCCAGATTCCCTTTACCGTGACCGATAATATTAACGGGTATCTTAAGACCGGTGGAAAATTTAAATGGCTCACAAGAACGTTCAATCAAGAACAGTGGGGCCATGATAATCTTCAATATGGCAACGGATGGAACGGTGTAAATTCTGATCTCGTTCAAGCACTGGCTCGAATGTATCCCAATGATTTTAATGTTGCAAGAGATTCAACAGCGATAGCAAGCACGCAGGTGTGGAATCTCTGGAATTTTGATCGTGGATATACTGTTCCCTCGAATTTTTTAGGTGGCACGTATCATGGATTTGGGGTATCTCCTGATTTACGTCTTATGCATGAATTAACGAGTGCACTGCAGGCGAGTGGTTCTTCCGATTGGCAAAGAATATCCATAGGTTCAATGGGGTATGACTATGATGGTATCGAACAATATCAGGCGGGGTATCTTATGGCCGAAATTAAGCTGGGCCCATATCTTACACTCATTCCTGGTGTGCGATATGATGCAGATTATACAAAATATCATGGACAGAGTTTTCGTGCATCGAACAACGCTGGAGCTGAATCTCCGCCGAGCGACTTTTCTAAGAATGAAAATATCCGAGAAAATTCATTTTGGCTTCCGATGGTTCACTTAAAGATCCAGCCGTTTGATTGGTTAAGAATTCACCTTGCGGGAACAGAAACAGTAACCCGTCCTGATTACAATATGTATGCGCCAATTACCACACTTGATTATTATAGTACTAGTATAGTCGCAGCAAATGGATCCTTAAAAGATTCACGTTCAAAGAATGCTGATGCTGCGTTTTCCATTATTGATAAATATATCGGTTTGTTAGGCGTTTCGGGATTCTATAAATCTATTGATAATTTGATTATGTATCAGGGGATAACCAGTGTAGACACGGTGATCTACAAAATGATTAATGCACAATTGAATGTTAATAATCCAAATTGGTTTATTAACAACCCGAAGATCAATACATGGATGAACAACCCGACACCGGCTCAGTACAGAGGTGTTGAATTTGAGTGGCAGACTAATTTTTGGTATCTCCCCCAGCCGTTGACGGGTTTGCTATTCAATATTAACTGGACGTACATAAACTCTACTGTAGATGTACCGCAATATACAGGAAAAATTTCAACGGATCCTGATCCGACGGATCCAACTCACCGTAGAAAGATTATAACCAATGATTATATTATCACATCAAGAACACAACGAATGCCGGATCAGCCCTCGCACATCTTAAATGTTACGATGGGGTATGAGTATAAAGGATTTTCGATACGTGCTTCTTATATATACCAATCTGATAAAGTATCCAGCATCGGTTCAATTCCGTTGTTAGATTCTTTTACGGGAAAATACGATCGTTGGGACCTGGCAATTCAACAGAAACTCGGAAGTTCTCTACAACTCTACGCCAATCTTAATAACATAACAAACACCCGCGATGAAAGTTATCTGGCAGGTACGCGTATAGCAAATCCAACGTATGCATATTATTATGGTGCTACTATGGACGTTGGTCTTCGATATAATTTTTAAGTATGAGTTCGGTAATTGTAGCAGTATAAAACCACTATACTCTTTCACAAACATATAGGAGTTATTTTATGAAAACTTATTTAAACTTTTCGCTCTTTATATTTCTTGTTGGAGCGTTGATTTTACCTTGCCGGCAAGTTAGGGCGCAAACGCTGGCGGATACTACCAATGTGATAAGGGGGGATACCATGGACGTTGCATGTTATCAAACCGGTTTCAGTATCAGAATAAACGCACTTCGAGACGCTGTAAATAGCGATACGGTTACGGGCGGTGCAAGAAAGAATGTTAACCGTGTGTACAAGCTCAAAACAAATGGGCAGTACTGGTTAGTAGATGCTATTACGAATAGCGGTTTCCCGTTAAGGATTGTCGCGGACCCAATGAATAGTCTCGGATTCAGCAATTATCCACCGGAAATTCAAATGAAAGCGAGCCGACCTGATCTCACGAGTTCATCCGGTTCAATCCTTTCAGCAGGAGATGATGTAACATTAAAGAACATTTGGATTAATGGTTCTTATGTTGAGAGTGGTGGACAAGGTGCATACCAACCCGTCGTGTTCGCTGCAAACAACCATAGATATATTATTGACGGATGTGTATTTGAACGCAGTAATTTCTCACTCGTGGTTTTCAGTGGAACGGGGAACGAATGCTATGTCCAAAATTGTAAATTCCGTAACTTAGAAGAAACGCCGCCGGTGCAACAATGGTCTGGCCGCGGTATTTCGATTTGGGCAGATCAAGATTCAGTTATTATAGAAAATAACACATTCTTTAACGTTGGATTTACCACGTTCCAGATGGAAGGTGGTTCTGCAAAGTATTTACGATATAACCACAATACCATAGCGAATGTAGGCCGTGGTATTATGTCCAACTCAGGCAATTGGTACCAAAATGCCTACTTTGCAAACAATCTCGTTATCAATGGATGGTGGGAAGGCGAAGGATATGCCGATATGCATACAGCCGGCCGTGATGCGAGACAGACGTACAGCGGTTTATTTGGCGTTGGTACCTTACCTGCTATATATGGTACAGAACAAGCGCGCAGAATTGTTATTACAAAGACGTATGCATATCTCGATCCGTTGATTAAGGCAAAATATAGAGCAACAGGAGGTGCTGATACTATAACGCGAGCATGGTTTATTGATCCGGTTTCTGTAGCCGATTATGTAACACCTTATAGCCTTACTAGCGGTGGTGGTCATATGGTTATTTCAGATACCAATTGGTTGTCAAGCTTACCAACTGGTATGACCAATTATCTTACTGATGTCAATTGGCAGCAACCGCGATTTTCTCTTACCGGAGCAACGATGGTGGATTCAATGTGGGCTTTTATTACACAAGTTCGAGCTAGTTCAGCGTACACCACATTCTTTTACCATCCTGAAACAGATTATTTCTTAAATACATGGCCATTACCGGAAAACTTTGCGTATACCGATGCCACACTTATGACTGCTGGCACTGATGGTTTGCCTATCGGTGATCTTAACTATTTTCCAACTCAAAAAGCGACATTCTTAGCTAATCAAACTAAGAATATTGCAGATATCGAAAAATTAGCCGGTCAAGTAGTTATAGATTCGGTCAAAGTAAAGATCGAAGCAGAGAATGGCGGAATAAGTGGTACCTCTGCTGTTGGAACCAATCAAGGGTTCATCTATTGGAACTATGCCAATGTGGGAACGCTTGGGTGGACATTTAATGTACCTTCTGGTAAGGCAGGACAATACCAAGCAAAATGGCAGATTAATATGCAAGGCAATACTGGATCAATTGGAATGGATTTCCAGGTTAATGGTGGCCGAATCGGTGATATAAATACGTATAGTTGGGGTGGTGATCCAATTAGTGATGGTGCCAACTCAGCATCTAATGGCAATATTCAATGGACGAAAGGTGTCTCGAGCACTGGCTGGCAATGGATGACCATGAATCCAACGAACACCGTTTATGCTTCGAACGATACAGTGGCATTCAATTTAACAGCGGGATCAAATACAATCGGTGTGTTTCAAAGCGGTGGATGGGGCACTCTACAGATAGCCGAAGTCGATCTCGCCAGATATAATGTAGCCGGTACAGATACGATAAAATTAACAGGTGCAACCGCTGTATCAACAAGTGCGACAGCTTCTGCTATAGGTATTACTTGGGTTGCATCCAACTTCCAATACGTATCTTTGGGTACTGCAGGGAAAGATACTATTACTGCTAAGGCAGATATCGGTGGAACATACAAACTTCGAATATTTGGGCAGAATCTTGCTACCACGAATGCCCCAATAGTGATATCAGAAGCAGGCACAACTCTTGCGACTGCAAATCTTCCTTTCAAATATCAAACTGGTAGTACGACGAAGTTAGATTCTACGGGTAATGATGTTGTATCACCGACCTTTACGTTAGCTGCAGGTACACATAAGTTAGTGCTAAGCGGCGGCGGCGTGAATGTTGACTATATCCAGTTGATCAAACAGGATATCAAAACTGGCGTAGCGAAAGATGGACTGGTCCCGGGTACGTTTGCCCTTGAGCAGAACTATCCGAATCCGTTCAACCCAACAACAACGATCAACTTCTCATTAGCAAAGGCTTCCAATGTGAAGTTGCTCGTGTATAACATCCTGGGTCAACAAGTTCGTACATTGATTGACACTCGTATGAATGCAGGACAGCAATCTGTTGTGTTTGACGCAAGCAAACTGGCATCGGGCGTGTATTTCTATCGCTTAGAGACCGGAAACTTCAGTTCAGTGAAGAAGATGCTGCTTCTCAAATAAGCAGTACGCTGTAACATAGTAGTCGCTTTTCTGAGTGGCCGGCAAGTATCTGTAAACACTTGTCGGCTACTTTTGTTATTTCCATAGGATTCTGGATTTTCATTATTAGCCATGGAGTACAGCAATGAGTCGTCAAACGTTTTTGGTTCTCAGTACAGTGTTGTTCCTGACATCTCAAGCTATTTTCGCACAACCCAAACGCATAGTATATAACAATCAGCAATTATTTTTAAGCGGGGCAAATCTTGCCTGGGTCAGCTTTGCTTCAGATCTGGGTCCGGGGAGTACGGATTTTAATCAGTTTGCAGATATGATGCAGCAGGTTCATGACCATGGCGGGAATGCGGTCCGTTGGTGGCTGCACACGAATGGCATCAACACGCCGCAATTCAGCAGTGACTCGGGATTTGTGATCGGACCGGGCACAGTGTGTATTGCCGATATCAAAAAGGTGCTCGACATGGCGTGGGAGCGGGAGGTAGGCGTCGTCTTATGTCTGTGGTCGTTTGATATGCTCAGGTCTACCAATGGTGCTACTGTTCTCAATCGAAATACCTTGCTTTTGAACGATACTAATTACACCCGAAGATATATTAATAACTGTCTCATTCCGATGGTCGATTCTTTGAAACATCATCCGGCGATTATTGCCTGGGAGATCTTCAACGAACCGGAAGGCATGAGCAATGAATTTGGCTGGTCTGATGTTAACCATGTGCCGATGTCTTCGATCCAGCAGTTTGTGAACCTTTGTGCTGGTGCGATACATCGCGCTGATACCTCTGCTCTCGTAACGAACGGTGCATGGAGTTTTTATGCTCTTACCGATAATATTCTTGCGAAGGTCACTCCCGGACTTTCAAAATTGACGGCTGCTGAAAGAACGCGAATAGGCACCGACTTGAAACAAAAATACCGGTCGAATCTCACCCCTAATGAAATTTTATTCCATTTAGAGAAAATTGCAGCAGGGCCCAATATGAACTATTACAGTGATAGTCGTTTAGTGAACGCAGGCGGTGATGCGAAAGGGATACTTGATTTCTTTTCAGTTCATTATTATTCATCATCAACACCCCTTTCCACTTCACCATTTAATGCTCTTGCAGTTCAGTGGGGATTGAGTAAACCCATTGTTGTTGCTGAGTATGCAATGGAAACCGGCCGTGGAAATCCACCAAATATTGCTCAGACAGCATTATATGATACACTTTATCATCTCGGTTATGCAGGATCGCTTGCGTGGTCATGGACGGATGTGCAGATTTCCAGTCAGGCGAACATGCTTGCTGGTATGCAATCGATGTGGAATGACCATCGATCAGACGTTGCAGTCAATGGTATTGCATTTAGTTGGCCGTCCATTACGATCACAACTCCTCCAACAAATGCAAGTTATCCGGATAGTACAAGTTTGACATTCAATGTCACAGTCTCAGATACAATGCCAATTTCTTTGGTTACTTTTTATGCCGATACAACGAAGATCGGTGAAGTTACAACACCGTATACAGCTTCATCAGATACATCATTTTTTACGTTTAAATGGAATAGTATCCCGCCCGGAAGTTATGCGGTCACTGCGGTTGCAACAAACAGCGGTGGGCATCAAAAAGTATCTAACACAGTTCAACTTTCAGTCGGTACACCGCCCATGACAAAGTTCGAAGCAGAGTCTGCAGCACTGATGGGTTCTGGACTTACTGTAACAAGCGACAATACTGCAAGCAATAATAAATTTGTAAATATTGCTACAAACGATACTACAGTTAAAATAACCTGGTACATTAGTAATGTACAAGCATCTGGAAATTATCCTCTTGCATTCGGATATAAACTAAATTATGCATCTCCCAAATCCCAATGTATCAATATCAATGGTGTACGTGTCGATACGGTAGCATTCACAGCAGCTTCGACTACGACATGGTACCAGAAGACTATAAATGTAAATTTAGTTCAAGGTAACAACACAATTCAAATGCAAATGCTTTGGGGTTGGATGTACCTGGATTACATTGCTTTGCCAACAAGTGCCGTAACATCTGTAACGATGACTTCTCAAATTCCGGTAAAATATTCTCTTGAACAAAATTATCCCAATCCATTTAATCCAACAACGACTATCAACGTTTCCCTTGCTAAGGCATCCAATGTAAAGTTGGTCGTGTATAACTTATTGGGGCAGAAAGTAGCAACGCTTGCGGATAAGCATATGGAAGCTGGAGTGTATAATTTTAAGTTCGATGCTGCTCAATTTGCTTCAGGCGTTTATTTCTATCGACTTGAGGCAGGTGAATATCTATCTCAAAAGAAAATGCTGTTATTGAAATAATCATTTTTAGACGCATTAAAAATCCATTGGATAACCGATGAAGATCGATATCTCTCATCGGTTATCCAATCCTATTCCTTGTGGAGCGAGTCATGAAAAATGGATTAACATTCATCCTCAGTGCATTCATTACTTTTACTCCCTTTCTTTTCCCTCAAGAAAAATATGCACAAGAATCACAGAAGGGATATACCTCTAGAGAGATAAAAACCTCTTCTCATGAAGAGAATACCCATATATTGAAACTTCACGAGGATTTGTGTGTCGCAGATGTTTCGGATGGAATGGATATGGCTGAGTTACCGGGAATTGACAATTCACAATGCGCAGATCAACCCAGCAGAGATACCATTTACTATGAAATGCAGCGTTTACTTAAAGATGAATTTGCAAAATTTTACCCTCTCTCCATTGACACGGTATACGGCGGGTTTTTTAGCGACATAAATTATAAGTGGGAGTTGGAAGGCCCTCAGAACAAAATGATCGTAACGCAGGCACGACACGTTTGGTCTACTGCAAATGCCACGCATTATTTTCAAAAAGACACGACACTTCTAAAAATTGCCGATCATGGTTTCATATTTCTAAAAAACAAAATGTGGGATAAAGAATATGGAGGATTTTATGATTTGGTGGATAGATATGGCGAACCAATTAAAGAAAGCGGTACTATTATCAAACGAGCGTACGGTAACGCTTTTGCCATTTATGGCCTCGCTGCCTATTATCATGCGTCCGGCGATACCGTTGCATTGGAGTTAGCAAAAGAAACATTTCGTTGGCTTGAGAAGCACAGTTACGATTATTCCTTCGGTGGTTATTTTCAATTCTTACAGCGAGATGGAACACCATTGAAAGAAGGTTACAGGGGCGCACCACCGAAAGATCAGAACTCAACGATTCATATACTTGAAGCTTTTACTGAACTTTACAAGGTATGGCCCGATACCATTGTGAAAGGTCGCCTAGCTTCATTACTCCAAATTGTCCGCGATGTGATTACAACAAAAAAAGGATATATGGTATTGTTTTTTCAAAGTGATTGGACACCGGTTTCGTATCGTGATTCCAATTCGGTAGTTCGAGAAAAAAATTATGAATACGATCATGTTTCGTTCGGCCATGATGTGGAAACAGCGTACTTAATGTTGGATGCTTCAGAAACATTGGGATTGAAGCTTGATACCGTTACACTTACAATCGCGAAGAAAATGGTCGACCACACTTTAAACGATGGATGGGATCAAGAGCATGGCGGGCTTTTTGATGGCGGATATTACTTCACCGTCGATGGTCCTGTTTCAATCATAAGGAAAACCAAGGAATGGTGGTCGCAAGTGGAAGCACTCAATTCATTCTTGATGATGTCTGAACTATTTCCGGATGATGGAATGCGGTACTATGATAAATTTTGTCGTCAGTTTTCTTATATCGAAAAATATCTTATTGATCAGGAACATGGAAGCTGGTATTGGGGGGGTGCTGATATGGTGCCGGACATCAAGTATTATCCGAAAGCGTCGGTCTGGAAGGCAAACTATCATACTTCGCGGGCGCTCATCAATTGTATTACGAGGCTAAAAAAGAAATCGTTGGCTCGATGACATGAACTTTCGCCGGAGCCCTGAGGAGAAAATAATGGACTCGACAGAGGGGAACATGTTGTAAGGTAAACTTTTTTTCACTATTTAAACTGTTGAGAATGGAAGAAAAAAGAAGTAAATATTGTTGTGCCAAACCATGACGGCATAACATAAATGTACTGCAATATAAGAATTGCTCAATTCATATGAAGAGGCTGGAGCAAATACTCTCCGCACTTACATCGTAATCTTTGCGATGCGCTATCGATAAACATGAGCGATGCCTTGGACATAGTAATGAAGTCATCTTTAAAATTATTCTTAGAAGATTAGATCAGAAATGAATGCGAAGCAAATATGGGGAGTCAGTCTCTTTAGTGCTATCATAGTGCTCTATGTGGCAATATATTATGTTTACCCGAATCGCCCGCAAAAAAAAGAGATTGAGATCTATTTTGCGGAACGGTTAACAGAAGCGCATCGCATTTTGATTGACCGATATAATGCGACACATGCCGGATCGATCAAAGTTGTGCCGATCGATTTCCCGATGTCGGATTTTAGTACAGACACGCGGAAGGAAATTCTTGCCCGTTCTCTTCGGGGTGAAGATGATGCGATCGATTTACTTGCCGTAGACCTCATCTGGGTTCATCGTTTTACTAAATGGTGCGAACCGCTTGGCAAATATTTCACCGTTGCTGAGCGAGACAGGCTCATTGAACCTGCATTGCGAACGTGTTATCACGAAGGGGAACTGGTGGCCGTTCCGCTTTTTCTTGTGCAGGGCGTCATGTATTATCGGGAAGATTTGCTAAAAAAACTGCCCGGCGGCAAACGGTTGATGAACGAACTGTCCCGCGGAATAACCTGGTCAAAATTTTTATCGTATCAAAAACGATTTAATTGGCATGGTCCTTATTTTATTTATCCGGCAGCGGATTATGAGGGAATGATTTGCAGTTATATCGAAATACTTTTAAGTCTCAAACCTCAATACTTTGAAACAATCGGCTTTCGTTTCGATACGCCGGAAGCGAAGAGGGCTTTGCAGCTTTTAGTGGATTTGGTGCATCGCGACAAGGCTACGCCGCCTGACGTGAGCGACTTTACCGATACGCCAAGTTATGAATATTTTATACGCCATGACGGTTTATTCCTTCGCGGCTGGACAAGTTATGACAAAGACTTTTCCTATGTTCCCATAGATACATTCAAACAAAGCAGGTTAAGAAAAACACTCTTACCGTTTCCGGATGGCGGTACGCCTACTTCTCTTTTTGGAGGGTGGAATCTTATGGTTTCAAAGGCGAGTACAAAAAAGGGCGCGGTGATCGATTTCGTTAAATACCTATTGAGTAATGAGGCGCAGGAAGTTTTTTACAGAACCGGCGGTTTTTATCCCGTGATAAAGGCATTCTATGATGATTCGACCTATCTGAACAGATATCCCGAAATTCGAGAAAGCAAAGAATTGTTAAAATGCGGAGTGCATCGACCACTCCAGGAAAATTATACAAAGTACTCGAAGATCATGGCCCGTTATTTTGCACTTGCCATCAAGGGTGACATCCCTGTAAACGAAGCTCTTCGCCGTGTTCAGGCTGCAATTGAATCAGAAAAGAATTTGACGACAGGAAGGTAGGTATGTCGCAAAGGAAGAGCAAAATACCCGAAGAATTTAAAAGAACGCTGTCCCCCTATCGTTTCGGGATACGGCATATTATCGTTATTTTTATGATTTTAATTTCCTTTCAGATTTTTCTCATCTTCTTTCAGAAAGACACGTTGAGTAATTTTTTAAAGGACACGCAAAGCTGGTTTCAAAAATATTATGCAGAACGCCTTGCACTGGTAACGACGACCAATGCGGAACTGCTGTTCGAACAACAGCAGCGATTGCGCGCACATCAAGATACAACCGAGGTAAGTATAGCCAATTCGATGAATGTGATTTTTAAACAACAACTTATCCACCGAAGTGTCGACGATATTTGCCTTATTCTTATGAAAAATCACCAACTCTATATTATCGATAGCGGTCAGAAACTTTTAGGATATTTCAATGGTACGCTTATTCCTTACGATGGCGGGGCAACGACGGAGCATCATGGCGGCGCCCAATATTTCCTTTCTGTTAGTAATGAAATGAGGCGGAGCGAAAAAATCTTGAGCTCGGTTTCGAATCAAAAAACATTTGATGTTATTGTTCCGTTTGTCCCTGACGGTGAATACATCGGCGTCCTCTATATGCGGATTACGCCGGATTTTTCTTTTCTTACTTCAGAAATACAATCGAGTTTCGACAAGGTCTCTCTCATATCTTCAGCACTCATGCTCGTCGGGTTGCTTGCAATATTCGTTGTATCGTCCAACACTGTCCGCGAGCGGAATAAAGTGCAGGAAGAATTGTTTATCGAGCATGAACAAAATCTCGAAAAACAAATTCGTCTTGAAAAAGAGTCCCTGTTTACGAAACGTATTTACCATACGCACCACAAGGCCGAAAAAATTATGGGTTTCATTAAAGACGATGTAAAAAAGATGAATGCCCGTAATCTCAATGAATTGAAGAAAAGGGTGCACATGTATTCAAATTTCATTTCAAGAATTATTTATGATATGAAATGGTACGATCAGGATATTAACACGATTGTGAATCCAATGTTCCATACCGATGTGAATTCAGTTATTGAATTTATCGTCGATAATGTCTTTTTGCGGGTTTCGAGTAAGAATGAAATGTTTGAGCTGAAAATTGATCTGGATCGTTCTCTGCCTTTTATTCGTGTCAATGAATTCACAGTCTGGGAAATACTTGAGCCGCTTATCCAGAACAGCATCGATCATTGCGGAATAAATTTTGTCACGATCAAGATTCAAACGAAGTACGATTGTGAAGACAATATTTCGTATATCTATATATCCGATAATGGAATAGGGATTGTTCCGGAACTATTAGAGATCGGTCAAAAGGGTGTAAAAAAATTGTTCCTTGAACATGAAACCACGAAAAAAGTTATCGAGTCGCATTCCGGGTATGGATGCTATATAGCGCATCAACTTGCAGTCGGTAAGTGCGGTTGGCAGCTCGATGTTGAAAATCTGGAACCGACGGGTTGCCGGTTTACCATAGTGATGAGAAATACAGAGGTCTTATGATTACGACGAATATTATTAAGGTGATGGTGGTTGACGACGAGGACTTTGATGTCTCTCGGGTGAAAAATACCGTTAACCTTTCATCCACAAAAATTCAGGTAGAAAATGTTCTATCGAACGGGCGTGCAGCGTTGGAAGAGCTGCAGCGTAAACCGGATAATTACGATGTTATCATTCTCGACTACCAGATATCCGGTGGACTGCGGGGGGAGGAATTGATTAGGAAAATAAAAGAGATGGATCCGTTTATTCAGATCATCGTTATTACGAAAATGGAGACCAATACGACAGATTTTGAATTTGCGAACAACCTCATAAAAGCCGGCGCAATTTGGTACTGTACAAAATATCCCGGCGATATAGAAGAATACATCTACCAGCCGACAGATTTTATTTTGAGTATTGTGAACGCGTGTGAAAAGAAACGGCTGGAAAAGCAAAAGTCGAAATCCGATAAGAGGCTGCTGCAGAGTATAGAAAGCATGCTTGAGTCAAAGAAAATTATCGGAGAATCAAAACCGATACAACAGCTGCGGGAGGCAATTGAGAAGTATGCAAAAAGCGATGCGAATATTCTGATTACCGGGGGATCCAGTACTGGAAAAGAGCTCGTCGCCTGGAATGCACATTTGAAAAGCAAGCGCCGCTATGAAAAATTCATTCCCATCAACTGTGGAAGTATCCCCCAAGAACTGGTGGAGAGCGAATTGTTAGGACATGAAAAAGGATCGTTTACGAGGGCCATTGCGACAAAATCCGGTTTGTTTGAGATCGCGAACAACGGCACCATTTTCCTCGATGAAGTTTCCGAATTACCGTTATCGGCACAGGGGAAACTACTGCGGGTGATTCAGGAATGAGAAATTGAAAAGATCGGCAGGACCGGCAGCATGTCGGTCAACGTGCGGGTGATTACGGCGACGAATAAAAATCTCGCGGCCGAAGTCAGCGAAGGCCGATTCCGTGAAAATCTCTTTTATCGTCTCAATGTCATCCCCATTGATGTTGTCCCGCTCCGGCAGCGGGGAGAAGATATTATACTTCTCTTCAATCATTTCCTGGAGTACTTCAGCAACGATATGGGAATTCCTGCTCCAACGGTTGACCCCAAAGCCTTGGAGATCCTCATGAATTACAAATGGCCCGGGAATGTACGTGAGCTCCGCAATGTCGTTCAGCGTCTCGTTCTCAATAATGCCGATCATATTGGAGTGAAAGAAGTAAGCAACCCGATGATCCTCAAGAATTCCCCTCTCTCAAAGGATTCATCATTTGAAGAACTGTATACGGGTCAGGTGCTGAAGTTACGGGAGATGGAAAAGAATTTTCGGCTGAAATACTTTAAATATGTCTGGAGTATTTCGAGTTCCGATGCCAACGCCGCCGACAAGCTCGGCATTGCACCTTCTAATTTCTATCGTATGTGTAAAGAACTTGGGTTGAAATAGCGAAACAACATCGAACGAATCGACGCGCTCAACAATGTCGGCGCACGACCCAGTGAAGTGGAAATAGTTGTCAATTGTGAATAAGAGGATGAATCGGGAAAACCGATTGTTAACTGTTATGCCGCGCCGAGGATCACATCGAAGTGAATCAGCTTTATCATGATTTATCGAGAGAAAAAATAAGAACAATCAATCGTATCGGAACAATTTACGGTTTTTCTTTCGATAGAATAAAAGCAGCGTCGAGTTCAAACAACAATTCACTTCTGCAGACATCTGCCACGACATTGACGGAAGGGATATTCGTCATCCCAAGTTCTTCGGCTATCGATTGATAGACCGCCATATCCTGTCGTCGTTTGAGGAAGAGTGTTGTCTCGCAAAGGTCCTGAAGCGTTGCACCTTCTTCTGCGATCAATGAAGAAATCACTTGCAGGGTGTGACGGATTTGAGCCTCCGGATCACCAATAAAGACACTGTTTCCCTGTTCATCGATAGAAGCAGTGCCTGATACGAGAATCAGTTTACTTTCAGAATCTTTGATCACCACCGCACGCGAGAATGCCGAACCGTAACGAAGCGGGGAACGTTGTTTGGTGCCGTAGAGGGGATGGATTTGAATGGTACTTTCCGGCGAGCGATGAACTGCGAAGACATCCATCGTCGTGGGAAGATTCGAAGGACTTCTGCCCTCGATCCCGGTACTCGCGGGAAGATATATCTGTTCTGCCTGACTCTGAGATTTCCCGTTCCCGATGATCCCATACTCTGAAAAGAACTTGTTCCTCGCGGCATTAAAATCGTCGTACCAATCTAAGATATTCGAAATATATATCCATGTCCGAACCACATCCTGATATGCAGCCCCTTCAGCGCGGAGTATCTTTTCAGCTTGACGAAACATAATTTCGGATTGAGTCTTTCGATCCCGATGCTCGCCATTGTGCGATTTCCCCCCGTTAATATCATGAAGAAGGAAGAATGTAGAACCATCGGTATTCCACGCACGTCCTTTGGAAATTCCTTCGTCCATAATTGTCCGGATCCGGGTTTCCGGTGCCGCCTTCAATGCCCTGATCTGGACTCCAGAAAATTTGCATTCATAGCACGATGCTCCCTCCACATACGTTACCGGAGTATTCGTTTCTATTGAATGGGTGCGAAATGCGTGATTTCGTTTTTTGAGAAGGCTAGTTTGAAAATCGATATTACCGAAACACCGTTCAAGGATAATTTGGCTCGAAGAATTGGATAAGAGATCGGCGATCTTGTTATACATTTCTTCTGCAGTTCGTTCGGCATCTGTCTCGTGCCGGGTCACTGATGCCGTGATATACAGCTGGTTTTGAAGCGATGTTGTAAATATTTTAAAGGAGGGAAATATTTCGATTGCACGTTTAATCATTAAGTTCCAAGGGTTAGCGGCTAGGTTCGCTCTGAGAAGATGTTGTCTTTTCGGCGCTCAATCGCTGGATCACAAGCGAATCTAATTTCGCAGGAGTTGCATCGGAGTAAGCAGCCGTAGCCAGTGTTTGCGGACTTACTCGGACAGGTTCTTTAATTAATTCCGGTACATTGTATATCTCTAGATACGAGTCATAAAACAAAGGATCCTTCTGTGGAAGGATAAACGCCTTCGAAGCGTTTCCCAATAAATCAATATGACTGATATATAATCTGGTGAATTGGGTGTCATCTCGTTTGCTCGAAAATGCAAGCCATCGGCTATTACTCGACCAGGAATGATACCCTTCGGCTCGATCGCTGTTCAAGGCTAACTTCTCCCGCCGGCCATTTGTTAAATTGAGCAAATACAAATCAGCGCTGGAATGAAAAATAGGGAACGAACCGTATTGAGATGCGGTGAAGACAAGGAACCGGCCATCGGGCGATACCTTGGGTTCGGCAATACTCAATCCAAGTTCTTTCGAAGAGACAACGGTTTCAAGTTCTCCCCAGGTTCCATTTTGATGATTGTACGAAATACGCATGAGATCATATTGAATTTTATCGTACAACAAAGTGTCTTCGCCCGTTTTGGTTTTCTTATAAAATGTTTGAACTTTCGGGGCGCTGCAAAAATAGAGGTACCGGCCATCCGGTGTCCAGGCCGGCCATACTTCAACTCGTTCTTTGCTCGATATTTGTGGAATGGTGGTCACTGTATTCGTTCGAATATCATAGAGAATAATATCCAGGGAGCGGTCAAGCTCGTCACGGGTTTCACCTGTTGTGTGGAAGAACTGCAGCGGCGGACCTACCGAAAACGCAATCAGCTCGCCGGATGGGTGCCAGGCAGGATATCCGCCGGGTCCCTTGTTAAACAGAGTCCGCGTGTCGATCTTTTTTACTATACCATTAATCGTTAAGAGCATGGATGTTCCCGGACCAAAACGCGTGTGCATAAGCCAGCGATCCGTTTTGTTCTGCAGGAAGTTATGACAGTTCATGCAATTTTGTGATGTTGTAAGCTGGTTGAACATCACCGGTTGTTCGTCATAACTTTCAAGGGAGCGCTCAAAAATACCCATTTTCTTCCATTGGTTGAACAATGGCCCGATTTTCCTATACGCCAAGTAACTGTCGATGTTCTCGTTTGCGATTTGGTTCACCACGGAGTCGAACCGGGACCATTGACCGGCCTGGTTTTTCACAAAAATATTATAGATCAATTGCTCACCCAGATTTTCTGCGAGCAGGTGTTTCCATGAATTCATTGGAATCTGAATGGTCCCTGAAACACTGTGGATCCGAATGGGATCGCCATGTTTAGAATGAATGAGAACAATAAACTCTTCGCCGGTGTCTTTAATGAAAAAATTCAATGGAGCGATATTCGGTGGGACGACAATTCCGCTATAATCCGGATGAAGGCTCGCAGGCTTGCCGAGAGATTGGACATCTGCTCTCTTCTCCGGTTTCGAACACCCCGTACAAAGAACGAGAACCAGAATATACAAACTCCAGAAAATTGCCGCTTTGATATTAGTGTGGATATTCATGTTGCTCCTCAGATGACCGTGAGCCAGGTCTGACGTACATCAGATAATACCAATAGGTATCAACAAATTGACTTTGCAACTCCTGTCTCGCGGCACTTATGTTCCCCCGATATTTCTGAAGAATTTGTTGGTATGCGACAAAACGTTCGTACGTGTTCCGGAGAACCATCGAGTATAATATATTCACATTGAAATTTGGCGTCTGCGATGCAAAAACTAACATTGCTTCCTGAACGTGGATCGGCAGCTGCGTATAGCCAAGAGCATGAAAATCCGGAATATGATTCATCAGTTCCGGCAAATTTCCGGTCAATAAATGGTAAGCAATCATGTATTCGAACGCCATTTTATTCTTTGGATTCCGATTCAACAGAATTTCCAATTGTAAAAGAGATGAATTCCCTGTTAATGCGATATTATGTACCGGCATGAGCGATCGAAAATAATTTACCTCAGGGTCTTGAGCTAATGCAGAGGGATTTTCATTAAGCCGTAAGAGATCTTCAGCAGTTTTTCCATGAAAAGGAATATTTTTCAAATTCAAAAAATATTTTTTGGCTGCTTCAGTATCACCCTTCAACATATAAATCATACCAAGCCGTTTTAAAAGGGCTGGAGTAGAACCTTTCTGTTCAAATGCTTCGTGAGTCCAGTGTTGACATTCGGTTATCAATCCCAACATCCAATATAGGTTGCTTGTCGCCTCAGGGGAAGCCGAACACCAGTCAAAGTCCATCAATAGGCCGAGAGTTCCGAGTGGCTGCGGAACGGCAAACATTCTATCAAGCAGTATCCCTGATTGATAACATGCAATATTGGTCTGAAATGAGAACAATGGCTTCACGGACGGCCAATGTTTAGCCAATTCTAACACGTTCATCCATTGATTCTCTTTCACATCCCGGTTCAATTGTAGGATAAATTGTGCGGTTCTGTTGTAAGATTTTTGTCCCCACAATAATGTTACACCGGCAATAAGGAGCGTCCCCGCGCCACATTTCCAGATGAATGCAAGCTTTGTAATTTTCCTAAAAGGTTTTCGGATTGCTGGAACTTTCGCAAGCGATATGATGATCAGAATCATCAGAAACAATGCAGGGAGGAAGTACGTGTTGATCCAAAAATTTGTGACGATTTCAAAAACAAGGTTGTGAAGATAAGCCTCTTTGAGAGGAACAAGAAAAATCGATGCGGATGCTGCGTACGGCAGAACAGGTGAAAGTATTAATAAGAGAAGACCAATTGCAATCTGTTTTCGGTAAAAAAGATCGCTCACTCCGCATAGAATCATAAACAGCAGGAAGGCACCCCCCGTAACCCAAAACAACAGAACAGAAACAATCAAACCTGACGCTGCTCGGAGGGCTTGATGTTTGGGGGCCCAGCGAATGAACAGATTCAAAATTACCAGGTTGATAATCAATGCCACCGTGATGCTGAGGGGAAAATAATACTGGCTGTGGAGGACGAGCAATAAACCGGCTGGAAGGAGATGGATTGTGTGGATCGGTCGGCCTTCAGTCTGTGTCTCTATCCATTTTCTTGTCAAAAATGTGATAATCCAAAAACAGAATGTTAAGAATAACGCAATTACAAAATCAGAAAACCAGAATTGCATCATAAGCGCCGAAAGCCAATCAGTCATTCCACCGGGAATTTGCAGAAATCCAATGAAAAAGTTGGTGTCGAATAAAAAGACGGGCGGGAGCGCTTCAAGAATTAGTATGGGGTGAACATAAAGATACAAGTAGAAGAAGCATGCCACAAGAACAAGGCATTCTTGAATCCAAACAAATATTTTGTCGAATTTGCGGTTTTTGTTATGCAGGTTCATACTTCTTATCTAACGAACAACTGTAATTTATTTAAAAAAGAATCTAATAACAAACTCATAAATAAGCGGATGAAAAAGCCGTTTGGTTTACGAATAATGAAACAGCACTTAGGGAGCATTTGTTCCTTTCTATTGGATGCGAACGGTGTAATTTCGCTTTTAAAGAATTATTTCTTCTACCGTTCAATTGGTTTCTGGTACGCGCTACTTGATGGAATCTGTACTAGACATCTGGTGATTCAATAATGGCGAATTACTTTGCAAAGTTGAAATCATTTCAACTGAGCACTTTATCTTATTAGTTCTATCTTATAGTCTCTATTCTTTTTAATTATTCTCATGGTTCGCGGAAGGCAGGAATATTCAGCAGAATTCGGCTTGCTGTAATCTCTGTGCTGCAAATGAATGAATATTTCTCAACCGGGTGGAGTTGAACGGAAAAAAGATAGCTGATCTCTTACCTTGACATTGGCATCGATTTGCGATAATTTCGAATTACATCATTGAGCGAAATTATCACTGTCCGTGAGCGAAATAAAGTGCAGGAAGAATTGTTCATCGAGCATGAGGAAAACCTGGAAAACCAAATTCGTCTCGAAAAAGAATCGTTGTTTACGAAACGTATTTACCATACTCATCATAAAGCGGAAAAAATTATGGGTTTCATTAAAGATGATGTGAGAAAGATGGATACCCGTAATCTTATTGAACTGAAAAAAAGAGTGAATACATATTCAAATTTCATTTCAAGAATTATTTATGATATGAAATGGTACAATCAGGATATTAATACGATTGTGAATCCGATGTTTCATACCGATGTGAATTCGGTGATCGAATTTATCGTAGATAATGTCTTCGTGCGTGTCTCGAGTAAAAATGAAATGTTTGAGCTGAAAATTGATCTGGATCGTTCTCTGCCGTTTATTCGTGTCAATGAATTCAACGTATGGGAAATACTCGAGCCGCTTATCCAGAATAGTATCGATCATTGCAGGGTAGATTTTGTTACGATCAAGATTCAAACGAAGTACGACCGTGAGAATAATATTTCTTACATATATATATCGGACAATGGAAAAGGGATTGTCCCGGAACTATTAGAGATCGGTCAAAAGGGTATTAAAAAATTGTTTTTGGAACATGAAACCACGAAAAAACTTATCGAGTCACATTCAGGGTATGGATGTTATATAGCACATCAACTTGCAGTCGGGAAGTGCGATTGGCGGCTCGATGTCGAAAATCTTGAATCGGTGGGTTGCCGGTTTACTATAGTGATGAGAAACGCAGAGGTGTTATGATTAATACAAATATTATTAAAGTGATGGTAGTTGATGACGAAGACTTTGATGTCTCTCGTGTTAAAAATACCGTTAACCTCTCATCCACAAAAATTCAGATAGAAAGTGTTCTATCAAATGGTCGTGCAGCATTAGAGGAACTGCAACAAAAACCGGATAATTATGATGTTATTATTCTCGACTATCAGATATCCGGTGGACTGCGGGGGGAGGAATTGATTAGGAAAATAAAAGAACTCGATCCTTTAGTGCAAATAATCGTCATCACTAAAATGACCACGAATACGACAGATTTCGATTTTGCAAACAATTTGCTCAAAGCAGGAGCTTTTTGGTATTGCACAAAGTATCCCGGAAATATCGAAGAGTATATCTACCAGCCGACAGATTTTATCCTTAGTATTGTGAACGCGTACGAGAAAAAGAAGTTAGAAAAACAAAAATTGAAATCTGATAAACGGTTACTACAGAGCATTGAAGGCATATTACAATCAAAAGAAATCATCGGCGAATCCAAGCCAATGCTCCATCTGCGTGAGGCGATAGAAAAATATGCCAAGAGCGAGGCGAATATAATAATCTCCGGCGCATCTGGTACGGGTAAAGAATTGGTTGCATGGAATATTCATTTAAAGAGTCGTAGGAAATATGAAAAATTTGTTCCGATTAATTGCGGCAGCATTCCCCATGAACTGGTGGAGAGCGAGTTGTTTGGGTACGAGAAAGGTGCCTTTACCGGCGCCAACACGACCAAATTGGGATTATTCGAAGTGGCAAATAACGGAACAGTTTTTCTCGATGAAGTGTCTGAGCTGTCTCTTCCTGCACAGGTGAAATTGCTGCGGGTTCTTCAAGAAGGGGAAATTGAAAAGATCGGAAGGACAGGAAGTATATCGGTAAATGTGAGAATTATTTCGGCAACAAATAAAAATCTTGCTGCTGAAGTAAACGACGGTCGATTCCGTGAAGATCTTTTTTACCGATTGAATGTCATTCCCATCGATGTAGTTCCTTTACGGCAGCGCGGCAACGACATTATTGTATTGTTTAAACATTTCTTAGAATATTTTAGTGATGATATGGGCATTGTACCGCCCGGTATCGATCCAAAAGCGCAAGAGATATTGATGAATTACAAATGGCCGGGCAATGTCCGTGAGCTGCGCAATGTTGCCCAGCGCCTGGTTTTGAACTGTACAGACCATATTAGTGTGAAAGATGTAAGCGATCCAATGATTTTGAAAAGTTCCGGAATATCGAAAGACGCAGCATTTGAAGAAATCTACGCTGGTCATGCATTAACATTGCATGAAGTGGAACGAGCATTCCGTCTCAAGTATTTCAAATATATCCGAAATATATCTAGCTCCGATGCGAATGCAGCAGAAAAGCTGGGAATTGCTCCTTCAAATTTCTATCGTATGTGCAAGGAACTAGGGTTGAAGTAGAAGAAGCCGCATAAAGACCTTTTCAAAGTATCTGTGCTTTTACAAAGGGACTTTGAAAAGGTAACAACTAAAGTACCCAATAAGCGTTGTCTATAACAGTTTTCCTCTTCAGTTCAAAAATGTCCCAACGGGACGGCCATGAAGTGGTCACTTTGTGACTTCGCCGCAACTCCTGAACAGCGTGATACATTTATCGAATTTCTGTAGAACGGGAAGACTGTCCGTCCTATATTTTGGTCACACTCTTTATCTGACAGATTTCCATTGTTTTTTTATTTTGATAATCTCACCATCAACACATCATGCGATGCGATCTTGGCAGTCAGTTTCTTTTTTGTCGTCCCGATATTTTTCTTGACCCAGAGATTACGAATGTTGTATTTTGTCTCGTTTGTGTTCAGCGTTCGTTTGGATAGTTCATCCGTAATGATATTTTTTGACCAATCAAAATCTACTTTTTGCTTTTGTAGAGAACGATTCAGGAAACAAATCGCCCAATCGTCTCTCATCAACGGCTTCACCCACACTTCCACGCTGTCTTTGGAATCATACTTGTATCCTTGAACGCCGAGCGAATCCTGATCAACAGCGATCACTTCTTTATTCATCAATATTTCTTTCGTGGTGGTACTCATGGCGCTTAAATCGTTTCCGGAAATTAACGGAGCCGCCATCATACACCAGAGAGAAAAATGTGCACGATCTTCGTTCACACTCATACCGTTGCCGACTTCCAGCATATCGGGATCGTTCCAGTGCCCCGGCCCGGCATACTGACGGATGTCTTTGCGCATTTCAGCGATCTTCATAACGCCCCATTGTGACCAGGTACCATGATTCAATTCACAATCGAAGCATGCCGTAATGTCCCCGGTCGTACGCCAGAGATGCCCGACGTCTTTTCCCCATTTCCATGGATCGTTGTTTCCCCATTCGCATAAACTAAAGACAATGGGCCTGCCTGCCGCATACAGCGCATCGCGCATGGTCGTGTAGGCGCCGACAGCATTTAGCCCGTCGGTATTGCACCAATCATATTTCAGATAATCGGCACCCCATTGCGAATACATTATTGCATCTTGATATTCATGGCCGCGGCTTGCGGGAAAGCCCCCACACGTCTGAATTCCAGCACAGGAATAAATCCCGAACTTCAATCCTTTGGAATGGATGTAATCGGCAAGTGCTTTGATGCCCGAAGGAAATTTTTGCGGATCCGGATGGATAAATCCCAGACTGTCTCGCGTTCCCTGCCAGCAATCATCGATAACGATATATTGATAGCCGGCATCTTTCATGCCGCTTGTATCCATTGCATCTGTGATACTGCGAATCAATCCTTCATTGATATCGCGGCCAAATTTATTCCAGCTGTTCCAGCCCATCGGTGGGGTCAGTGCCAGTTTATCGAATTTTTGCGCATGCAAGAGCGGACAAAAAAGGAGAACAGCAAAAAAATTTAAAAATATTTTTTTCATAAAGCCACCTCTGTTTTTAATAGTGCTACTACATCGTTCATTATCGACTATTCATCAAGTACGGTTGAGCTTATCGGCTCACCATGATCTTTCCTTACTTCAACAAAACCATCTTGGTCGTTTTCATAAAGTTTGCCGCACGAAGAGTGATAAAGTAAATACCGCTCGCAAACTTTCCGGCATTCCATTGAACTGCGTAAGAACCGGCAGGCTTTTGTTCATTCACTAATGTTGTTACTTCTTTTCCGAGAATGTTATATACTTTGAGCGTGACCATGCCCCGAGACGAAAGTTGATACTGTATCGTCGTCGAGGGATTGAACGGGTTCGGATAATTGGGTAGCAGGTCCATCTTCTCGGGAACAAGGGCTGCCTCTTGCTTCACTCCAGTGATGGTTTTTGCCTGCTCCGAAGGAGCAGAACCGCCGGCATAATAATACCAATCGGAACCCAGCGAATAGAAATACGTCCCACTTAATGAATTGTAGAGGTACGAATCGAATGTTGAAGTATCATTCAATGCATTTGCCGTATGCACTTCCACAGCAATCGTATTCGTTCCGGTTAGTAATAGTCTGCTATAACTTGTACCTCTGGTAAAGGCAAGCGTCAATTCGCATATGTTTGCTTTATCGGCCAGAGTGGAGTACCCTATTCCAGAGTTGGCAGACAGATTGGCACCTGCTATTTGATACCCGTTCAAATACACCACTGCGCCGTCACTTGCTTTAACATATAACGTACAAGAGGCACTTGAGGGAGCACCATCGATAGTAAAAGCATGCCAATAATATGCTGTTACCACTTTCCCAACCTGCGTTGCAACACTGGGACCATATCCAAGAGGAGCACTCCCTTTGCTCCACATGGAATGATCATAACTTGGCGAGGTCCAGACAACCGCTGTCTTTGTCGTATCGGCAACAATGGTCACCACGGCAGATGTATCCATTGCGTTGCCGTAACTATCTTTGCAACGCAGGAAATACGTGTAGCTATTGCCGTTCGCACATGAAAGAACGACGGAATGTGACAGAGTCCCGGTCGTTGTAAATACATTTTCCATCTGATCGTACGGTTTATCTTCCGTGCTGTATTTCATAGTCGCATAAGCGTTTGTCTTCACCGTCAAGGTATAAGATGAGCTGTACGACGTTGTCGGAGAAGAAGGCAATTCGGTGATGTACGGTTTTGTCGTTCCGACGTACGGAGTCCATGCATCGATCGTATTGATCGTTGAAATCAACGTATCGGCAATTTGTTGATGCTGTGTTACGGATGGATGGCCCGAATTAACGTACGTCCCGTTCAAATATGGGAATGCGCCATAGAACACATTCGTATGTCCGGCAGTCTGTTCTTCCTGCACTACCTGTTTGATATTTGTGCTGAGCCATTCGATACCATTTGGAGCAACACATAAAATCTTTGCGCCCTTATTCACGCCCATAATCGTAGCAATATAATCATGATATTTTGTTTGGTAGTATTGTGCACATTGCTCCGAAGGCTGCGCGGAATATCCTCCCCAACCGCTGTAATCGTTTAAGCCAAGACAAACGACGACGAGATTGGGAACATACTGTGAATAATCCCATTTGGGTGTCGTTGAGTAATACAATGTTCGGTCGTAGCAGTTCGGCATACAGTTGCCATACACACCCTGCCAATCGAGCACAAGCCCGATGCCGCCTCGGCTCGTCATCATATACTGTGCGCCAAAATGTCTCGCAACAATGGGTCCAAATCCAAGATAAATATTTGTTGTCGAGTCAGATGGTGCGGCATCCGTGCCCATGTATTCATTGCCGGAAGCACTCGTATAGGAATCGCCGATAAATTCTATTTTTCGTACCGGCTTCGTAGGAGGTGCTGCAAGCGTTTTTCCATGGTCCAAAATAAATCCATAAAACCCAAATTTTGTCCATGACGTTTCCCCGCGCAATGTAAACAGTATCGTATGTACCGTATCCCTGAGGCCTGATGCTAACGTATAAGCATTTTTCCCGTACACGGTCCCATGAAATTTCTTTGTAAGCGTATCATCGATGATGACATTATACCAGCATGCGTTGTCGTCCGTAATCACACCGATACTTGTGCCCTGAAACACTGCGGTGACATATACTCCCGGCCATCCATGCGTCGGCTGTGTAGGATCGGACATATCCCATCGTCCATAATATTGTATAAAAGAATGATTTGCCGGGATGGTGTCTTGAGCAACAAGTATGGAGTTGCCCATGAAGGCGAATAGAAAAAAAACGAAGATGTGCTTCATAAGCGATATCCTTCAATATTTTTCAATTTCTTCTTTCCGGCCATACTATGCTCCGCATCTATCTCCATATATCTGTTCTGAACGATGAAGCCGGCAGTCCTTCCTTATTGAACAGCGACGCTTCATCGGTGTTGCTCCATGCATAACGCACGGCAACCGGTCGAGCAATTTCCGAGTTGGATACGATCAACTGTTTTCCAATTACATTCACAACGGCTTTTTTGAACACACTGTCTTTACCAGCGATCATAAAATTGTTCTCTCCACCGCGCTCCTTTATCACCAATCCTTTGCCGGAAAAATCGAACGATAGAACTATTTTCCCTTTTTGTATTTTCATGGATTTATATTGGGGGCCTGAGTATGCAATGTTTTTGCCATAGGTCTTGGCAAGCGCATAATTGGCCAGACGATTTCCGACATCGATTTTATTCTCCGGGTGAATATTGTCCGGATTGCCGATATCGAGGGTTACCGCCATTCCGGTGTTGTGTACTTTGAGTGTTTGAAGCTGCACTTCGCGCAAGTTTTGCGACATGCTCAACGGGCCATAGTTATATGGCGCAATCTGGACATAATAAAACGGAAAATCACCATGCCCGAAAGCTTTCCGCCAATCGGCTATCAATGCCGGGAAAGTTCTTTTGTATAATTCCGGATTTGAAACATTATTCTCACCTTGATACCATATTACTCCTCGGAAGGTAAAGGGAATAAGCGGATTGATCATGCCGTTATATAAGGCAGTTGCCGAATAACCGGAAAAGTTCATCGGAGTTCTCGGGCGATTTTTATATTGATTATTCTTGCCGCCAAAAATAGAAAACACACCTGAGCGATATTCTGCAACAGGCCGATACTTCCATGTACCTTCTATTGAAATAGTATCGCTGCTGTCGCGGGAGAGATACATTTTTTTACCGTCGCCCCAAATGCCTCCGTTGCCCTGATAATCAATTACGCGAACTGCAATTTGCAGAATGGAATCTCGGACAAGAGAATCCGGAATACTATACACCCGCTCGGTTTTCCAGTATCCTTCTTTCAATACATGGCCAACGAGCGCACCATTTACATATGTCTCATCCATATCATCAATTGGACCAAGATGGAGTGTTAATGTTTTACCTATCAAGGTTCGAGGCAACTCGATCTGCTTGCGAAACCAAATTACTCCATCGAATTCTCCCACTTCGGTTTTTTCCCAAACGGTGGGCAGTTTCATATCAGACCATGCACTGTCGGAGATTTTTTTTGCAGAACATTCTTGATCGTCAAATTGTAATCCTTCCCACTTATGCAGCGGATCCAGCGGTTCGACATTCATTGAGGGAAGTGCTGCGAGCCACTTCTCGACGTTCAGAATACTATCTTTGCTTGCTTCGATAGTATTCAATGTCGATTGAAATTCTATAAATTTGCTCAACTTTGGTTTGCTCATCCATGCATCGATAGTGGTTCCGCCCCATGCTGCTTCAATCAATCCGATAGGAACAGTGAGCGATGTGTAAATTTTTTTGCCGAAAAGATACGCAACCGCACTAAAACTTTTAACGGTCGAAGCGGAACATACTTCCCATTTTCCCTCGCACTGTTTGGTAGGCATCACAGAAAAATTACGCTGGGCATGAAATAGCCGGATCTTTGGATATTGAGCATGCGCAATCTCGTACGCAGAATTACCGATGGTATCATTCGGTGGCCATCCTTCCAATGGCATTTCCATATTCGATTGACCTGAACACAACCACNNACCACACTTCACCTATCAATACATTGTTGAGGACAATGAGTGAATCTCCATATTTAATTGAAAGATTAAATGGTCCTGATGCTTTCGGAGTCTGGATCCATGCAACCCAATTACTATCATTCCCGACAACTGTCGACGCCTTTTTTCCCCACGAGCCGTTGATATCGATTTTTACTCCCGGCAGACCTTTTCCCCACACCGGTACTTTTTCTTTCTGTTGAAGAATCATGTTGTCTGTAAAAAGCGGAGTTAAAGAGAAGGGTTTCGGTTGAGAAAAAAGAGAACAAGCTACTATGACAATAAAAAGAGATAGACTGGTGAAACGAATAACTGCATTCAATTTAAACATGAGAATCTCCAAGAATAAAATGGGCAATCGACATCCAATTGTGTGCAAAGTCCTTGCCAGTAAGGAATGGTTTGTACGATAGTTTTTCCCAAATTTTAATAGCTCTATATGCAAAAAAAGAGCAATACATTTATCAATACTATAAAAGATTATTAACTTGATAACCCTCTCTATTATATGTATAGATGAAATGGAACGAGTATAGATTGAATGTTTATGGCATTATTTGTGTGTAGAATATGGAATACTATTTTATAGAAAGCAAAATTACACAATATGATTATTTCAACACTTGATTTATGTATTATTATAGGTTATTTCTGCACAGCAATTTTTTTAGGAATCCTCGTCTCCAAACGAGCAAATGAGAGTCTTCATTCATACTTCCTTGGCAGCAATACGCTGCCGTGGTGGATATTAGGTGTATCCGATGCCTCCGGTATGTTTGACATAACCGGCACTATGTGGTTAGTGTATGTACTTTTTGTTTATGGATTGAAGAGCGTTTGGCTTCCCTGGATCTGGCCCACATTCAATCAAATATTTTTGATGGCATACCTTTCTATCTGGCTTCGAAAATCGAAAGTAATGACCGGTGCACAATGGATTCAGACACGATTCGGAACAAGTACCGGTGCAAACCTCTCGCATATCAGTGTAGTGATTTTTGCGCTTGTAAGCGTTATCGGATTCATTGCATATGCGTTTAAAGGGATCGGTAAATTCGCGGCAATCTTTTTTCCATGGAATTTATCTCCCGATATGTATGCAATCATCTTGATGTCTTTGACTGCGATCTATGCTGTAAAGGGAGGAATGTTTAGTGTCGTCATTACGGAATTCCTCCAATTTATTGTATTGACGATTGCATCAATTTCTATTGGCATTCTTGCTATCCATGCGGTTACACCGGAACAATTACATCAACTTATTCCTAACGGGTGGGCTTCGCCATTTTTCGGATGGCATTTAAATCTAAACTGGACCGGATTGATCGATGCCGTCAACACCAAGATAGCACAAGACGGGTATGGCATTTTCGGGTTTTTCTTTATCATGGTTTTGTTCCAGGGAATCCTCAAAAGCGCAGCAGGACCGGCTCCCAATTACGATATGCAGCGCGTGCTTGCCACACGGTCTCCAAAAGATGCAGCAAAGATGAATTGGTTCGTGAACATTGTCCTTTGCGTTCCGCGTTATTTAATGATTACCGGAATTACCGTTCTGGCACTTGTTTATTTTTCTCCGCAATTAAAATTGATGGGGCCAAATATCGATTTTGAAATGATTCTTCCGTACATCATCAAGAATACACTCCCGGTTGGGTTAGTCGGTCTTCTCCTTGCAGGTTTAATCGCTGCGTTTATGTCCAACTACGCCGCTACCATTAATGCAGCACCGGCGTACGTCGTCAACGATATTTACAAACGATTTATCAATCCACATGCAGAAGAAAAAGTGTACGTTCGCTTAAGCATTCTTGCAACGATTGGTTTTGTTATCGTTGGATTTATTTTCGGATTTTTTGTCGAGTCGATCAATCAAGTAACGCTCTGGATTGTCAGTGCACTCTACGGGGGGTACACTGCATCGAATGTTTTAAAATGGTATTGGTGGAGAATTAATGGGCATGGATATTTCTGGGGGATGATGACCGGAATCGCCGCATCGATGATCATCCCGCTTACATTCCCTGCTCTTCCCGCTATCAATATGTTCCCGGTGGTCCTCGGAATTTCATTAGTGGGATGTATCCTTGGCAGCTTGCTAACAGAGCCGGAAGAAGATGCCGTGCTGATGAAATTTTACATGCAAATCCGACCGTGGGGATTCTGGAAACCTGTTATTAAAAAAGTTCATTTCTATTATCCGGAGTTCGAGCCGAACCACAATTTCAAAACGGACATGACCAACGTCATTGTCGGCGTCATCTGGCAAACATCGCTCGTCGTATCTGCTATTGCATTAGTCATTCAAGAACATACGCTTTTTATTGGTGCAATATCTAGCGTTATTATTACGTCTATCATTCTTAAATTTAACTGGTGGAATAAACTGGACGAGTTAAGCAAAGAAACGCTTCCAGAAGATTTTGATCAACGCATCAAACAGAGTATTCCACAAAAATATCTTGTTCCGCAAGATCTCGCACCGGTGAATGTTGCTCTTGATGCTCCCGAAAGGATATAAGTATGCAAAAGTCTGAATACAATAAAAGAGTCCGGCAACTTTTTGCGGAACATAAAAAGCTCATTTGCCGAAAGAATGTAAAAAGCAAACACGATAACGGTATATTCCTTCGATATACGCATCCAGTACTTACCGCGGCACATACACCGGTGTTTTGGCGGTACGATTTAAACTGTAAAACAAATCCTCAGTTGATGGAGCGAATGGGAATTAACGGCACATTTAATTCCGGAGCCATTGAACATGACGATAAAATACTGCTCATGGTGCGCGTAGAGGGCAACGACAGGAAATCGTTTTTTGCAATAGCAGAATCCCGAAACGGAATAGATAATTTCCGGTTCTGGAATTATCCCGTCGTCATACCGGAGACAAAAGATCCGGATATTAATGTATACGATATGCGTTTGGTACAACACGAAGATGGCTGGATCTACGGACTCTTCTGCACAGAACGAAAAGATCCGGATGCACAAAGAACCGACACCTCTACTGCCATTGCACAATGCGGTATCGTCAGAACAAAAGACCTGCTGACATGGGAGCGTTTGCCGGACCTCGTAACGAAATCACCGCAGCAGAGAAATGTTGTACTTCATCCGGAATTTGTTCATGACAAATACGCCTTTTACACAAGGCCGCAGGATGGATTTATCGAAGCTGGCTCCGGCGGCGGCATTGGCTGGGGTGTAAGTAATGACATAGAACACAGTGTCATCCACGACGAAATTATTATCGATGACCGGCTCTATCATACTATTAAAGAAGTAAAAAATGGATTAGGCCCGGCACCCATAAAAACAGAAAAGGGCTGGCTTCAATTGGCACACGGAGTACGAAATACCGCAGCCGGACTTCGATACGTGTTGTACTTATTCCTCACCGACTTAAAAGATCCTGCAAAAGTAATTGCTTCTCCCGGTGGATATTTCCTCGCACCTGAAAATGATGAACGTGTAGGTGATGTATCGAATGTTGTTTTCAGTAATGGATGGGTCAAGCGTGCATCCGGCGAAGTATTTATTTATTACGGTTCATCGGATACGCGAATGCACGTTGCTGTTTCGACTATCGATAAGCTTCTGGACTATGTTCTGAATACTCCTGAAGACGGGCTTCGATCTGCGGTCAATGTTCAGCAACGCATACAACTCATTAAAAAGAATTTGGAAATACTGAAAAAGAAATCGATGATGCTAGCGCGGCGAGTGTCGGTAAAAGTTAAGAACGATTTAAAGGAATAACTTGGTCCGAATAAATGGTGAATGATAGCGCATCCCTCCATCCTGACTTCAGTTTATTGATGTAAAAATCACTCGCTAATTTTTCGCCAGTGCGCAATGACACGGTTGATCTCTGCATCTGCATCATTGTTCATCATCGCAATGCAATTCATGAGCGCACGGCAGGTGTGGTAAGTGCATTTCCACATATGGCTTTTGGGGCCTTCTTTAAACTGCGGCTCCTTGTCGATGCCTCCCTCAAACCAATCTCCGTAAACAGGATCGAGAATGTAGGTTTTTATGTAATTCCATTCCCGTTTGAAATATGTACGGTACCGGGATTCATCTGGAAAGATTTTCGAAAACAACAATAATGCATTTAACCCTTCCGCCTGCGCCCACCAATTTTTTGTATCCTTCACAATGGAACATGTATCGGAACCAGAGAAATAATAACCGCCGTCATAAAACCCGCCCACAGATTCATCCCACCCGTTAGCTATTGCATGATCCAGCATTTTTTTTGCGACAGCCAATGTCCTTCTATCATCAGGAAGACCCAACACATAGGATGCTTCTAACATTAAAAAAGCTGTTTCATAATCGTGACCAAACGAAACATGATCTAAACCGAAATTCGCTTTTCGTTCTTCTTCGGATGCATCGCGAAAAGAAACCGGCGTCCAGTCATTTTGAAAAAAGAGCTGCAAATATCCGCGTTCAGCCACCAACTTGTCGCGAATAAGCTCCAAGAGTGATTTCAATTGATTCCGAAGCAACGGGTCTTTCCAAACACGATACAACTCCGTATATGCTTCGAGCAAATGAATGGAAGAATTTTGGTCTTTGAATCCTAATTCATTACTATCTAATGCAATAGTTTTATAAGGGGATGAACAATCGAATGGCTTTCCATCGCGTGTCAAGAACTCGTAGTACCCAAGATGTTTTGTATCGAATGCATGTTCTTCAATCCAGTAAAATACCTTCTTAGCGAATTCTAACACTTCCGGATCATGAAACCGATCGTACAGTGCCGCGAGTGCATAGAGACCGAATGCATTTCCGTACGTTCGCTTTTCATCCCTCCAGCCATTGACACTTGTGCACGTTCCTTCGCGACTACGGATTTGACAAAACCCTCCATAGTCACTGTCCCACATTTTTTGTTTTAAGAATTGAAAACCGTGGCATGCCATTTCATCGTAGTATTCTTTGCCACCAAAATATTTCGAGATTTTTGCCAATGTCCATATGTGCCTTGCCTGTGAAACGATCATCTTTTCTTGATCGGGCAAAATTTTCCAGTTGTATGAAACATTCGTAAAATATCCGCCGCATTCTTTATCAATAACGAGTGGATACCATCGATTGACGATTCCGTTCAGAAGAACGTCTTCAAATTCTTTAATAATGAATTGGGTTTTACCCATTATATTTATGACAGATTCCATCATGACAAATCTGTATCAATAGATATGCCATTCCTTTAAGGAATAAATATGTGCATAACTAAAACGGATATATCTTGTTTTTCATTTATAGATTATTGTTTCCCCTATGAAATTGATAAATCTTCTTAATTTAATAACCTGAACCTATTATTTGAGGTTCAATACTGTTGCTTAATACCGTCATTCTATCTCTTGTTTTGGGCATGTAAATTGTCTCTAAAAACGAATCAATGATACATTAAATAGATTCAGAATATTATGAAATCTAAATTTTTGATTTTTTCATTCGTCCTCGTTTTAACAATATTTCAAACTGTGCGTGCTCAATTTACAGATTTCGTTACTGCGCATGGCGATACACTTATGACAGGCAGCAAGGAATTACGATTTATCTCCTTCAATATACCGAATCTCCAATACATCGAAGATGATCTGGTGTTTGATAAACGCAATCCGTTTCGGCTTCCGGATGAATTCGAAATTCGCGATGCACTGACATCGATAAAGCAAATAGGCGGACAAGTAACACGGATGTATACGCCGTCTTTGCGAAAAGCGATGGATGATGCAAGCATCATCAGACATGTTTATGGGCCGGGAGTATTCGATGAAGAAGCATTCAGGTCGATGGATAAGGCATTGCAAATAGCAAACGAAGTTGGAATTCGTATCATCGTGCCGCTTATCGATAACTGGAAATGGTGGGGTGGCGTCACGGAATATGCGCTATTCCGCGGGAAGTCGAGAGAAACATTCTGGACGGATACCGTTCTTATCAACGACTTCAAAAAAACAATTCACTTCATCATCAATCGTGTTAATACTTATACCGGAGTTCCCTACAAAGAAGATAAAGCCATTTTGGGATGGGAAACGGGAAATGAATTAGTCACTCCCGATTACAGCTGGACAAAAAATATTGCAGCGTATATAAAAAGTCTTGATAAAAATCATCTCGTAATCGAGGGAACACATAGTCAGGTTATTCATGATGAAGCGCTTGCCGATACGAACATCGACGTGCTTTCCACGCACTATTACCGTCCGACAAAACAAATTATTAAGTATATGCTCGAAGCACGTGTAAAAACGAAAGGTGTGAAGCCATACTTTGTTGGAGAGTTCGGCGGGTATACCGCTGATGATGTGAGGGAGGTTTTAGATTCTGTGATATCATCCGGAATTTCCGGCATCATGATCTGGAGCTTGCGCCAGCATGATCGAGACGGAGGATTCTTGTATCACACACTTTCTTTTCATTGGCCTGGATTTGAGACCAACACATCAGACGAAAAAAATATTGTGCAGCTCTTTAGAGACAAGGCGTTTCAAATGAGCGGCATCCCTAAACCACCGATATCGGTTCCTGCAAAGCCAAAATTCCTGCCGGTTGAAACGCCGTACAAAATCTCATGGCAGGGATCTGCGGGGGCATTTGGATATATTCTTGAACGTCAAATAAGAGATTCTCTTTCATCGTCACCATGGATCGTTGTGGATAGCAATGCAAGCGATGCAACAATCGCGTATCGTCCGCTTTATTCCGACACCACCTCCATTCCTGGTGTAACGTATTCTTATAGGATATTAGCTAAAAATGAGTCAGGCGTATCCGAACCATCGGATGTTGTCGGCCCTGTGAGTGCACCGTGTAGAATCCTTATCGATGATCTCAACGATGATAATCGTATGTTTGAAAAATCAGAGGGCATTACATTTTCCACTGACCGTGAATCTACAGTAAGAGCAAAGGAAGATAAATCCAGGGTTATTGGAAAATTCGGAGAGTACATAATATATAAGCTCCCAGAAAAAATGACTTCAGTGCAGGTAGATGCTTTTTATACGACAGAGAATCGAGACAATAATTTAATCTTCTTCAGCGGAGACTCTCCCAATAGCACGATGCCATTGTCAACGTCAAAAGAAATTTATGAACCATTCGCGAATGAGTATCGGTTTTTCTGTCCGGTCCGTTACACAACAAAGAACATTCCCGCGAATCATCGGTATATTAAAATTATGTTGAATGATGGCATGCAGCTTGGCAGATTAGAAATTGGGTACGATCCAAAATAACCGGATCATACCCGACTTCTAGATAGAGCAAAGAAGAAAAACTATGGCGCCTGAATAACGGCAACCTCGAAAGGCTTCAGTTCGACAGAAACATCTGTTATGACTGGACCGCCATGGCGAACGAATGTTGTGTCTTGATTCACTTTTAATTCTTTTCCGTTGAGAAGTTCCTGCCAACCGTTGGAAGATGATTGATCAAACCGTAGTTTCATGACTGCCGTTTCATCACTCATATTATAAAGAACATATTGTTTGCTGCCAAATAAATACATGCCTGTTCCCCCCGGTCCATCCAACTCAAATCCTAATTCTTCGTTGAATGCGCGTCGAATAAGATTCAGTGCTTGTGCAGGCAAGCGCAACAGGTCGTAACTATTATCTGGCATATTCAAAATGTAAATATTTCCCTTAAGATAGGGGATATGTAAGAGCACTCCGAAATCATAGTCGTCTCGTTCCACTGCAACATCCCGTACTTCCGGCCATGTAGTCGTTTCGATTTTTTGAAATGTGAACGGTTTGTCAGACTTGAATATCTCTTTTCGGAACCATCCTTCGCGCAGGCGGAATGCATCGGATGTTACACTGCCTTCAATACCCGGCAGGAGGTTTAATGTATTTTTGAATTCTGCATTCTGAAGTTTTTTCCAGAGCTGCCATGTCATAAAAACATCTTTTCCATTCCGAAGTCGTTCGAGCATTTCGTTTGCAAGATTCGTATCGCGTCCGGTTGCGCTCTCAGCAATGGAGTGCAGTGTGAAAATTGCACTCCGGCTGTCTTTTGGGAATTGCGCAACAGGTATAAGTGGAATCCCCGCCATGCCGAGATATCCGAATATATTATATTCGCCCGTGGAACCGTACGGGAGATAAATCGGGATTCCACGCTGTTCGCCTTTTAACATTCCAGCTACCTTATCAAAATCCGGCAGCATTGTTATGAAGTGGTGGTACACATCGCTGGATGGATTTGTCGGATACAATTGACCGGCACACCAAAGAATAATTTCCGGAGTTTGCGCGAAAACTGCCTGCCACACCTGCGCAACGTAGTCGTTTGAGTCGCCTTTCATTTCGTAGTTGTCCAACCACGAGCCGATCCATTTTTTTGAATCGACGCTTGACCACCACTTCTGAAATACGTAGCTGCTGTAAATGGGAATATGTTGATCGTGAATCATCCGGTTGCGGGTCTCAATACCAACGGCCATATTATCATACTGTAAAGTTTCATGATACACATCATATCCGTTTTCTCGATGCCCTTCGTACCAATTCGGATATTTAATGGTGATCCTTACTTTCGGATTTACCTTTTTTGCCGGATCGATGATATATTTCTTGGATTGATCCAGAAGCAGTTTTGTGCGGTATGCAGCCCAGCTCAAATTACCGCGATCGGCAACACTTTTTGAATCTGTGGCAGTCGTAAAAAGCCAATCGTCGAGAATGATGTCATCGAATACCTGTGCTAACGAGCGTGCCCGTTTCTCAAGTGCTGCCATATCTTCGGGGTTATTGTAGACGGATGGACCTTGATGTCCGACCGGGACTAATGCACCGGAAACCTTTAAACCTATCGACTTGAATTTATCTGAAAGGTTTTTTAGGAGCGGGATATTTACTTCTCCATGACTCGTTCCTTCAAGATATACATGCACCGGTTTCACAGGAGCAAAGTATTCCATTGTCTTTTTAAATCGATCAGGATCGGCGAGAAGCGAATCGACATCGTGCGAAGTAAAATAGATAGCATACTTCAGGTTTTGCCAGACGGTTGCCGGCTGAGCATGAACATGAGGTATTGTTAAGAACAGCAAAAACATGAATACAACAAAATTGCGTACGGAATTTGGAATATGAGCCACGGTTACTTCTCCTTAGAAATTATTCTGTCGGAAATATACTCTGTTACATCGCGATTGTCAATATAGGAATCGTTATTTCATTTTCTGGCTTGTTGTATATACTAAGCACAGAACATTTTAAACATGCGTATAATTTCATTTTCCTCATTGTATCCGAACATTCTTAGATTGGAGTTATTTAATTTATTCGCTATCTTAATTTTGTACATTACGATTTGCGTTACATCATTTGATGTCTCTTGCTATAGAGGAATACTTTATGCGATATGTATCTCTATTTGCTGCCTTTTTTCTAATCAACATTTCTACTGTCCTAAGCAAGACAATAGTGTTTTATGAAAAAGACTTTCCTACTATTGACAACAGTAGAATCGATAGGCGTGTGCTCGAACAGGCGCTGTCACCGTTGAATCCGCAATTTATCGGCTTTGCTGAACTGTTGAAGAAAAATTCTTTGGATGATTGCGATCTGTTTATACTTCCGTACGGCTCAGCATTTCCTGCCGATGCATGGGACACAATACAGTTATATCTCAATCGCGGCAATTTGCTCGTTCTCGGCGGTAGGCCTTTCTTTGTCCCTGTGTATAAGGATAGTACCAACTGGCGCATCGAAAATCCGCAAAATACTTTTGCACGTTATCTCGGTATACTGCATTCGTATGCCGTGCCACAGCGTGGTCCATGGAGTTTACAATGGGATGAAGATGCGCCGTACTTCCATGACATTTCTTTGAACCCTCAGCGAGTTTTTGTGAATGCAGGATACGGCGAAAGATATCGCGGCCTTGGTTTCCTGATTGATTCGCTTGGCAATCGTCTTGCAGCTCCTGTATCAGCAGAAGATTTGATTGGCCGTGGTTTGCCGCGACAACGGCGTCTGTATCTCAGCTTCGAAGCGGATTCGAGTTTTTGGAATTCCAAAAATGGAATTGATTTAATATATCAGGCAGCAATGTACGCATCTCGAGGAGCCATACGCATCTGGATCGATCTCCAAAAACTTACACTCGAATCCGGCGAGCACATTTCGGGTATTGTCGATGTGCTGCGAGCAGGAGCACCCGCGAAGATAACCCTTGAACTACTTTCCGGTTCTAATATTCTTGCCGCGCGGACGATGAACTGCAGCAATTCTCTACACGAAGAGATTAATATTAAACAACCATTGAATAATCCCGGACTGTATAGAGTTAGGGCAACATTAAGTATTGGAGACACAATCTTCGAACGATACACATCCGGATTATCAGTCCGCGATTCGGTCCTGTTACATTCAGGTGAACCGCTCGGAGCAGAGCGTGATTATTTCCGTATCGGGAAAAAACCATATTTAATGGTCGGAACAAATTATTTTTCAACCGATCCCTACACATCCAACTTTTTTGTCGGAGGCAGTCTCGGCGGAAATGCTTGGGGCTGGGAAAAGGACTTTGCAGAGATGGAACGGCAGGGTATTACTGCCGTGCGTACTGGCATCTGGCTTAATCGTGCGCGCTATTTAGACTTGGTAACCGGGACGGCGGAAGAACGCTTGCTGAACGCCATCGAGGCGTACCTTTGTGCAGCAGCGCGGCATCACATGCAAGTAGTGTTTACTTTCTTTGCCTTCAATCCACAAAATGAAATGGAAGCCGGACCAGGACAGGAAGGAGATCTGTTGGGACCAGGATCCAATCCCTATCTGGATCCGGTCGCAATTGAATCGCAGATCACCTACGTACAGACAATAGTTTCCCGGTTTCGAAATGTACCATTCCTGAGTTTCGATCTCATCAATGAACCGAGTTATTCCAATCCCAAACGAATCTGGAAAGGAAATTCGCCGAATGGTGATCCCGTTGAATTAAACGCCTGGCACCATTGGCTGGAAAAACGATACACAACTTTCGATAAACTTGCACAGGGATGGCGCATTCCAACTACCGAGTTTGGTGCATTCGATAAAGTACCACTTCCTTCTTTTAATGATCTTGAATTAGTACGCTCCGGAAATTTTCGTACGGTGCACGCGGTTGACTACAATCTATTTGCACAGGAGTCATTCCGTCATTGGGTCGATACAATTATCTATGCAATCCATGCAACCGGGGCACGACAAGCAGTCACAGTCGGACAGGATGAAGGCGGTGTAGCTGACCGTGTCTTGAACCAATTCTGGGCAGAATCCCATGTAAACTACACCGTGAATCACACTTGGTGGCGCGATGATGCACTTCTCTGGAGTTCTGTCGCCGCAAAATGTTTGATCAAACCGAATCTCATCGGTGAAACCGGACCACAGCCTGTTTGGTCAATGGACGGATCCTGGCGATGGGATGATCTTCAGGGAATGCCGTTGTTAGAAAGAAAGTTAGCACTCGGCTTTGCCGCTAACACAGGTGTATTGCAATGGGACTGGACAAGAAGCGATACGTATGGTCTCCTACGTCGCGACGGCTCCCAGAAACAATGGATGAATGTCATAAAAGGGATTGCTTCCTTCGCACGAGATGCTCAGGCGTATGCAACCGAAACGAAATTACCCGATGTCGCATTAGTGCTTCCTCAGTCATTACAGCTCTCGGTCTTCGGAAGCTGGGGACTCGCTGTTCAACAAAACGCTGTACGGGCGTTGTATCATCACGCACGTGCAACAGCATTTGTTGTCGGTGAATATCAACTTTCACAAATGCCTGATGTAAAGTTAATTATCGTTCCTGCCCCATGGGTGTTCAATCAAGATGCGTGGAATATTCTTATGCGAAAAGTAAAAGCAGGAGCGACGCTTCTCATTTCCGGAAAAATTGATGCAGACGAACATTGGGTTTCGATTCCTGACAGGATAAAAGATTGGAACATAGAATATACCTCAGCAGCATTGACAACACGTGAAGTAGAAATAAAATCTCCGGCAGGCGCAATACATTTGAGTTATTCCGGCGATAGAATAACTTATGGAGAGCGCGGTGTGCTGAAAGACGACAGGACTTTCATTGAATTCTCGTACGGTGCAGGTCGAATACTTTACTCCGCACTGCCGCTCGAGTTAGCAGATCAACTTGATGAAGTCGGACGCATCTATAAGTATGCAATGAAACGTGCGGGAGTCGGCGCCGTGTATGAAACTTCATGTGAAGATCCCGGAATATTAATCTGTCCGACACAATTACCAGATGCAACATTGTATGTTCTAACATCTGAAAGCGCAGGCACTGCTCCTGTGACATTTCGTGATAAGCTGAGCGGTGAAGATTTCCGGGTGAAACTCGCACCCGGAAGAGCAGCGTTGCTTCTTATCGGAAAGAACGGCCGCATCCTGGCGTCGTATAATGCAAGATAGGTTCGCTGTGTAAGTTTGACAATACAGTTGTGTTGGTGAGTCCTGAGTTGGCTGTGCTCCAATGAGACCCGTTGTCAGTTGAATAGAATACACCGCCACTCGTTCCGGATAATATCTTAGCTGAGGGACGGTTAAGCCAAAGCAGTATACATTTGATGCCATAGTGACATGTCCCCCCGAAAAAGCAATCCATTGTGAACTTAGTGAAAAGTACAAATATACTGCTCCCCATCTTTGATCCAGTTTGAATGAGAAAGTTATTAATATTTTGTTTATGCTTCGGATACTTATTCGATTTTACAATCGTCTATAAATTCTTTCGATGATCGATAACCGAGAGCACTGTATGGACGTACGCCATTGATGGAGGTAATAAAATAATAAATGCCATTTGAGCGCTGAATGAGAGAAGGCATGATGCACTCCTGCAAAAAAGTGTTAGCAGAAGTGTTAGCAGATAAGAAGGAAGATGATAAAACCCTGTGCCCCCAACGAGATTCGAACTCGTGTTCCAGGCTTGAAAAGCCCGTGTCCTAGGCCTCTAGACGATAGGGGCGGATCATTGTAGATTTTCTGATTGACGATTTAATGATTGGAAGAAAAAGAAAAGTCATCTCTACACACAATCACATACTCATCAAATCGCAAATCACTCAATGCACTTGGGGTGACCAGTGGGATTTGAACCCACGACCTCCAGGGCCACAACCTGGCGTTCTAACCAACTGAACTATGGCCACCATGAAATAGACAACAAAGCCCGTTATTTGCATAACAGGCTTACTGTAGCTACATCAAGATATCGAATTGTGTACGCAAAGGCAAGATTATTTTCGCACTCTCGTTCTCAATTGTTAGAAGCAGTGTATAGTATTTGAGAAGATCTCCCGGTAAATTATATTAAAGAAGGCTAACTGACAGAGATTTTGACAGACACCTGTTCGTAAAAAGCGGCATAAAGGTTGAAGACATAAAGATGCATCTCTAGTTCAATGAAAAAAATGAAGGAGTTGTTGTGTATCGGATTATTCAAAAAGAAATTCTGGCACCGACAATTACAAAATATGTAATTGAGGCGCCATATGTAGCGCGAAAACGGAAAGCGGGCAATTTCGTCATCATTCGTGTGGAAGAAACAGGCGAGCGTATTCCGCTCACATTGGTTGACAGCAATATCAAAGAGGGCACTGTTACTTTAATAGTTCAAGCCATTGGTAAAACCACAAAAGCGCTCGCGTTGAAAAATGCCGGAGGGTACATCATGGATCTTATGGGTCCATTGGGGAATCCTACGCCAATCGAAACAGGAAAAACGATTGCCTGTATAGGCGGTGGTGTTGGCACTGCAGAATTGTATCCGATAACAAAGGCATTAAAGGAAGCAGGGAATACAATTTACACGATTATTGGTGCCCGGTCTAAGGAGTTGGTGATTCTCGAAAAAGAAATGCAACAAGTCTCTGATACATTATATATCACAACGGATGACGGTTCATACAAACGTAAAGGATTTGTAACAGATCAGCTCAAGGAATTACTCGATACCAATCTTGGAATTAACCTGGTCTACGCTATTGGTCCATTGCCCATGATGAAGGCGGTGTCCAATCTTACAAGACCATATAATGTGCGAACAGTTGTGAGCTTAAATGCCGTGATGGTAGATGGCACAGGAATGTGCGGAGGCTGTCGCGTTTCGGTGAATGGTCAGATGAAATTTGCATGTGTTGATGGCCCGGAGTTTGAAGGGCATGAAGTAGATTTCGACGAAATGCTCTTGCGCAATCGAAGCTATACTGAAATGGAAAAAATATCAGTTGACCGATTCACAGAAGAACCTCACGTTTGCAAACGGGAGGGTATGGCATGAAGATCAACGTGAATAAAATGAAACCCTCCGAGAGAATGAAAATTCCGCGACAATCTTCTCTCGAGCAGCAGCCAGATGAACGAAACCGCAATTTCACCGAAGTGTCGTTTGGAGTAGATGAGGAAAGAGCTTTGCTCGAAGCGGCTCGTTGTCTCGAATGTCAGAACCCTGTTTGCCAGGAAGGATGCCCGGTTAATATCGATATTCGTTCCTTTGTTCAATTGGTCTATCAGAAAGACTATGTGGGGGCTGTCAACAAAATCAGGGAATCAAATTATCTACCGGCAATTTGCGGCCGTGTGTGTCCTCAGGAAGAGCAATGCGAGCTGGTCTGTACGCTTGGGAAAAAACATGATCCTGTAGCAATCGGGAAATTAGAACGATTCGTAGCAGATTATGAATTAAAGCATAATTTGTTTTCTCCGCCGATTATTAAAGAGCATCGCTCTGAGAAAATTGCAATCGTCGGTTCAGGTCCGGCTGGTTTGACATGCGCCGCTGAGCTAGCGAAGCTCGGCTATCAAGTGACGATCTTTGAAGCGCTCCATGCAGTTGGTGGAGTGCTCAGATACGGTATTCCGGAGTTTCGCCTTCCACGCACTATTCTTGATTTGGAAGCCGAGCGCATCAAGGCATTAGGCGTAAAAATTGAAACGAATTTCCTGGTTGGACGCACAGCGACCATCGATGAGTTTTTAGAAGAGTGGGGCTTCAATGCAATATTCCTCGGGACTGGCGCAGGCACCCCGCAGTTTATGGGAATTCCCGGCGAGAGTTTCAATGGTGTTTACTCGGCGAATGAATTCCTCACACGCGTTAATCTAATGAAGGCATATAAATTTCCTGAATACGATACACCGATTAAAGTCGGGAAAAGTGTCGCAGTGATCGGCGGGGGCAACACAGCTATGGATGCAGTACGCACATCAAAACGTCTTGGTGCGGAACATGCATATTTGATCTATCGCCGCTCACGCACAGAAATGCCTGCACGTGCGGAAGAAGTTCATCATGCAGAGGAAGAGGGTATTGAATTCATGATGCTGACAAATCCGACTCGTATTCTTGGCGATCAAAACGGAAGTGTATGCGGCATCGAATGCCAGAAAATGGAACTTGGTGATCCCGACGAGTCGGGACGCCGTAAACCCGTTCCATCCAGCGAACCGAAATTTGTTGTGGAAGTGCAAAATGTTATTGAAGCTGTTGGACAATCGCCCAATCCTATCATCCAATCGACAACTCCCGGTTTAAAGACCGGGCGGAAAGGCGTCGTCGTTGCAGACGATGTTCAACGCACTAGCAGAGAAGGAATTTTTGCAGGCGGTGATCTTTCTCGCGGCGGGGCAACTGTGATTCTTGCGATGCGCGATGGGAAGATTGCTGCGAATGAAATTCATCTGTATCTTCAGAAGAAAAAGCAATAAATTTCACTCTTTCTTTAAGTCAAAAGGACATGGTCAAAACATCATGTCCTTTTTTAGTTATCTACCGATAATTCCTCTCCAATCGCCGAAATTCCTGCAACATTTCTGCCTTCCTATAGTATTTTAGTAATAGCTTATTGATTTGAAGATTAGATATTATTTCTGACTCATTATAAAATCTTAACAAAAAAATAGTTGAATTGAATCGCAACTTTTATTATACTATATTGTAGTAAATGACTACGAGTCAGTAATTAAAAGGTGATAAAGTGGGTATAACAGAGCGAAAAGAACGCGAAAAAGAGCATAGAAAAGAGGAGATTCTCGATGCAGCACAGAAACTCTTTTTTGAAAAAGGACTTACAACAGCTACAATGGATGAAATTGCCGAAGCGGCAGAGTTGAGCAAAGGGACACTGTATCTTTACTACAAGAGCAAGGAGGACATGTATCTTGCTGTGATGATGCGCGGCATGGAAGTGCTTTACAAAATTTATGAACCCATCGTTTCTTCAAATGATACTTCTGTTCAAAAGTTAGCGAAGTTTGGCGATACCTATAAAAATTTCTTTCACTCTCATCGGAGTTTTTTTCGAATGTTTCATTTTTTACAGGCGCCACAATTTCACAAACAGGTGTCGGAAGAGATGAGGCAGGCATGCAGTGTGGAAAGCAGGAAAATGTGGGATTTGATGATTGGATTATTGAGGCGCGGAATGGAAGAGGGTGCTTTTCGTTCGGATCTCAATCCGGTTGAAGTTGCCATTATACTCTGGTCGAGCGCGACAGCGCTCCTGCTGCGGGTTGACAGCGAAGGCGATACTTGGAAAGAGCGGATGAATATCGATTTAGAGCACGCGCTTGAAATATCTAATAAATTGTTATTTGAATCCATTCTTACCGACCGCGTGCGTGCTGAATTTGCAGGATTGAATCGCGGATAAAAGTTTATACGACAATATATCTTTACATAAGAGGAAACGATGACAAAACGATTAACGACAATACTCATATTAATTTCTTTGCTTACACTGCCTGTGCGGGCACAACAAAAACTTACACTTACTATTGAACAAGCCATTCAAACAGGAATGGAAAACAGCAAAGCACTCCGTACATCGCAATTTCAAGTGCAGGCGGCGGATGCAAAAGCGAGCGAGGTGAATACGCTTGGATTGCCATCTTTGAAATTTAACGGGACATACACAAGATTGAGCCCTGTTCCGGCATTGACGCTTCCGTTCCCGGTATATGGAATCAATGACCCTTCGACCAATATAGTTCAATTTCAGACCATGAATTATCCATTGACGTCGGACATCGTTAATAATTATGGCTTGAAAGCAACGTTGCAGCAGCCGTTGTTCACTGGCGGTAAAATATCCGGTGCTATCGATGCTGCGGAGTATGCAGCAAAAGCGACACAAGAAGATCATAAAAAAGATCAAGCGGATGTTCTGTACAACATCAAAGCGGCGTATTGGAATTTGTACCGTGCCATCGAATTCAAAATATTTATAGATGAAAACGTCGATCAAATAAAATCACATGCTGTTGATGCTGAAAATCTTTTTAAGCAAGGAATGTTGACGAAAAACGATGTGATGAAAGTTCGTGTTCAACTTTCTGATGCGTTGGTGCGTCAGATCGATGCAAAAAATAACGTGCAACTGGCGATGTATATGTTGAATAATACACTGGGGCTTCCGCTGCAAACGGAAATAGAACTCTCTTCTACCATCAACATTACAGATCGAGATTGGGCGCCTGCAGATCAATTGATTAAATCTGCATTTGAAAAACGCCCGGAAATGTTAGGTATGGATGCTCGCGTAAAAGCAAGCCAAGCAGGATTAACGTCGGCACGCGGTGGATGGTGGCCGCAAATTTATTTAGTTGGAAATTATAATTACAATAGGCCGAATCAGCGTTATTTCCCTGCAACCGATGATTTCAAAGATTCATGGGATGTATCAGTGGCGGTTTCGTTTGATCTCTGGAATTGGAACCAGACCGGACATCAAACAACGCAGGCGCAGGCGCAATTGGCGCAGGCGCAAGAAGGGCTTTCGATGACGAAGGACGGCATTACGTTAGAAGTGACGCAAAGCTATCTGAATATTCAAAAAGCAAAAGAACGAAAGATTGTTTCGGAACAGGGCGTCAGTCAAGCAGAAGAAAATTACCGCATGACAGACGGGATATACAAACAAGGCCTTGTCGCAAATTCCGAATTGCTTGATGCAGAAGTAGCATTGCTTCAGGCAAAATTAAATTTAACACAATCATTAGTCGATTATGAACTCGCCATCGCGCAGCTTTCCAGAGCGATAGGTGAGTAATTATAAATTATTACTAAAAGGATAAGGACAATGAATACAACAATGAAATATATTACTTTAGGAGTGGTGCTGGTCGCTCTCGTATTTGGCTTCTATTCGTGTAACAATGCGAAAAGTGACAGGCAAAATAGTGCAACCGCAACAATTGCAACATCTTACTCTGTTTCCGTTATAACAGCGACAAGGAAAGAAGTAACTGATAGCTTTTCACAAGTCGGTACAATTGTGGCGTATAATGATGTGGCGGTGGTTTCCGAAACATCAGGGCGTGTGGTAAAAGTGGATGCTGAAGTCGGAGATTACAAACCAGCCGGGTCGGTACTGGTAGAAGTAGACAGCGAACTTAAAGAAGCCGCATATAAGGCAGCAGATGTGACCTACGAAAAAGCAAAAAAGGATCTTGAACGATATGAGGCACTTTATAAAGAGGGATCTATTTCTGATTCTCAAATTGAGCAAGCAAGATGGAGTTATCAGTCGGCAGAATCACAGTACATTGTTGCGCGACGTCAATTAAGCGACACAAAAATTACGACTCCCATCTCTGGCATTGTCACAGCTCGTAATGTAAATATAGGGAATATGGTGATGGGTGCTCCTCAAGCAACGACGATAGCAAATGTTGTGGACATTTCTCGCCTTAAAGTGAAATTAAATGTTGCGGAAAAAGATGTGATCCGCTTAAAAGTCGGTGAAAAAGTGGAAGTGACTACAGACGTATTTCCCAGCGACGTATTCACCGGATCCATTTTCAGTATTTCTTCTAAGGGGGATGAAGGCCACACATATCCTGTCGAAGTAGTGTTAAAAAATTCCAAACTGCAATTAAAAGCCGGAATGTTTGGGCGGGTTGTGTTCACACCAAAGTCGGCTGGTAATCTGATTGTTATACCTCGTGAATCCATTGTCGGAAGTGTAAAGGACGCAACGCTCTACGTCGTCAATAACAATGTAGCGAAACTTCGTTCTGTGGTAACAGGAAAAGAGGCGGGAACCAATATTGAAATTCTGAGCGGTTTGCAGGAAGGTGAGCAGGTCGTCATCAACGGTCAAAATAATTTGAGCGACGGTGCACCCGTCATAATCCGTAAATAATGAGAGAGAAGGAATAATAAAATGACGATTACTGAATTATCCATTAAGCGCCCCACGCTTGTAGTGGTGGTTTTTACGGTAATAGCCGTGCTGGGAATATTTGGTTACCTCCAGCTGAATTATGAGTTACTTCCAAAAATGTCCATTCCTGTCGTCGTGGTGCAAACGATTTACCCCGGTGCATCTCCATATGAGGTAGAAAACAATGTTTCAAAAGTTATTGAAGATGCCGTATCCGGAATAGATAAAATTGATGCTGTAAGTTCCAGGTCGTATGAGAGTATGTCTCTCGTTATTATCGAATTTAAACAGGATGCAAACATCGACTTTGCAGTACAAGATGCCTCTCGTAAAGTAAATGCGATTCTTGCCAATCTTCCGACAGACGCAAAAACGCCTGTTGTATCAAAGATCGCATTCGATGAAATTCCCGTTCTAAAAATGGGGGTTACCAGTCAAATGGACTCACGGGAATTCTTTCAATTCCTAAAGGACCGCGTACAACCTAGAATATCCAAGATTGCCGGTGTTGCCCAGGTTTCTCTAACGGGCGGTGAAGAACGTGAGATCAAAGTAAACATGGATGCTAATAAAGTACGCGCCTATGGCATGTCTATTATGCAGGTTGTTCAAGCGGTACGTTCGGCCAATATGGATTTTCCAACAGGGAAAATAAAAGATGAGGATGCTCAATTTGTAGTGCGTATTGCTGGTAAATTCAAATCTATTGAAGATCTTAGGGATCTTGTTGTGGGACGTTCTCACCAAGGCGGTGATGTACGCCTGCGGGATATTGCAGAAGTCCAGGATGGAATTAAAGAGTATGAACAAATGAACCGTGTCAACGGACGAACTTCCGTAGGAATTCAAGTTGTCAAGCAATCCGATGCAAATGCAGTGAGTGTCAGCGAATTAGTGCGTGCAGAATTGCAGAAAATTCAGGCGGAGTACAAAGAGCAAGGAATTATTTTTGATATTGCTCAGGACAGCTCTACTTTTACAATAGAATCTGCAAATGCCGTGAAAAAAGATCTCTTGCTGGCAGTTCTGATGGTAGCAATCGTGATGCTGCTCTTTTTACACAGCATTCGGAATTCGCTTATTGTCCTCGTCGCGATTCCTTGTTCCCTAATTGCGACATTCATATTCATGTATGCATTAGGTTTTTCTATGAATATGATGACACTGCTTGGTTTGTCGCTGGTGATTGGTATTCTTGTAGACGATTCAATAGTTGTCCTGGAAAATATTTATCATCACATAGAAAAAGGAGAAGAATCTCGTTCTGCTGCATTACGCGGAAGAAATGAAATCGGGTTAGCAGCACTTTCTATCACTATGGTGGATGTGGTGGTGTTCTTGCCGTTGTCATTAGTTTCCGGTATCGTGGGACAAATTATGCGGCAATATGCACTTGTTGTTGTAGGTGCGACATTAATGAGCCTCTTCGTATCATTTACTGTCACACCGACGCTTGCATCGCGTTTCGCAAAATTGGAACGCTTGACGGACCGAACATTGCTGGGAAGATTTGCGCTTGCATTTGAAAAGCTCTATCACAGGTTTTCTGATTTCTATCAAAAGATGCTAAAATGGGCTCTTGTGAACAAAGGAAAAGTTGGAATCGGGGCAACAGTCATTTTTCTTTTAGCGTTGCTTATTCCTGCCTTGGGACTTATAGGGAATGAATTCATGCCGCAGACGGATCGTGGTGAATTTGGTGTATCTGTTGAGTTTATGCCCGGTTATTCTGTAGAACAGACTAACCAGGCAGGATTACAGATAGAAAAAATGCTGTCTCAAATGCCGGAAATAAAAAAGGTCTTTACGGGCGTTGGGGCACAAGAAAGCGGATCTCTTACTTTATCCTCTAACAACCTGGTACAGTTTAATGTAGCGCTTATCCCGAAAGAAAATCGTAAAAAAACCACTTCGCAGGTTGGAGAAGAAATCAAAACAAAAGTGCGTCAGATTCCGGGAGCAAAGGTATATGTAAATCCAATCGGTATATTTGGTTCGTCAGATCAATCTGCAATTCAGATAGGAGTGAACGGGACTGATTACAAACTTATTGCACAAGCCGCAGATCAGGTCAAGAATGTTTTAAGTTCTGTAGAAGGAACAACAGATATTCGTCTTTCTTCGGAATCGGGAAAACCTGAAATGCAGATTTCGATTGATCGCGCAAAGTTGGCGCAGCTTGGTTTATCTGTTGCTGATGTCGGCACAACATTGCGTGTGGCATTAACAGGAGACGATGAGTCGAAATATCGTGATGGTACCAACGAATATGACATTCGCATTCAGTTCGATGAGTACAATCGTTCGCGGACGGAAAGTATTGGCAATATTACATTTATGAACAACCGTGGTCAGTTGATTGAATTAAAACAATTTGCCGATGTGTTTATGACTTCTGGACCAACGAAATTGGAACGAAGAGACCGCATGAGCATGGTGAATGTGTATGCTCAAACATTAGGCAGGCCGACGGGTACGATTATGCAAGATTTTAAAGCCAAAATTGCAAGCGTGCGACTTCCAACCGGAATCACAATTTCGTACCTTGGCATGGAAAAGATGCGTGGTGATAGCTTCATTAATCTTTTTCTTGCCTTGTTAACCGGCATTCTATTTGTCTATCTGATTATGGTTGCTTTGTACGATTCGTATGTCTATCCTTTCGTTGTTCTATTTGCAATTCCAATGGCAATAGTCGGTGCAATGGTTGCACTTGCAATTACTGGAAAATCGCTCAGCATCTTTACTATCCTCGGCATTATTATGTTGGTGGGGCTAGTAACCAAGAATGCAATTCTGATTGTTGATAGAACCATTCAAACCAGGCTGGAACAAGGCTTATCAGTTTATGACGCCTTATTAGAAGCTGCTAAATCCCGATTGCGGCCAATTTTAATGACGACATTTACCATGATTTTTGGTATGATGCCGATTGCATTATCGGTTTCTCCTGGTTCAGAATTTAAATCTGGTCTGGCATGGGCAATCATCGGCGGATTAACAAGCTCGTTGTTTTTAACATTGATTGTTGTGCCTGTTGTCTACATGAAGGTGGATGAATGGAAGGAAAAGGTACCAGCGTTCTTTAGAAAGCCATCGACACTTTTTAAAAGAAGGCACAACGGGCAAGAGGCAGATTTAAAACATGTTCCTGAGTATATAAAGCGAACAAAGTCTTCTGTGAAAATGATTCAGTAAGCGTCGATACAGTCACAACAAGATTAAATTAAAAAATAAAAAGGCTTCTTCTTGATAATGAAGAAGCCTTTTCATTTTTACTTTAAGCGGAAGTCAATAGGTATATATACTTTTGCGGTTACCGGACCGGTGGATTGCATTGCAGGTTTAAATGTATATTTCATGACAGCTTCAACAGCTGCATCATTAAAAACATCGCTTGAACTTTTCACAACCTTCGTCTGAATCGGTTTCCCTTGAATATCGACAGTGACTTCAACTGTAACCCTTCCCTGAATCCCCATCTTGATAGCAATTTCCGGATACTTTGCGGGCTCACGGCGAATAATCTCAGGTGGATTTTCGATCACGACAAACGGCATAGGTGCTGGAGCACTTTCTGTCGTACTGGGTTGTTGAGCAGGTTGTTGTGTTGGGGTAGCGGAAGGAGGTTGCCCAGCTTGTGACTTCATATTCGTTGGTTGCGTTGTTGCCGGAGTTGTAGCTGATGGTGTCGTAGTAGGTTGAACAGGTTTTTGTCCCTGAGGAACAGGTTTCACTTCCGGTTGTTTCTTTTCAATTTTTACAGGTTGTTTCGATGTTTCTGCACTAGGAGCAGATTCCTTTCCGGATTGAGGAGTAGAAGTTGCGACTGAAGTTGGTGAGGGAGGGACACTTTCCTGTGCAGTTGAAGATTGTTGTGCTTGACTTGTTTGAGTACTGCCAGACCCTCTTCCAAAAATAAACCATGCTCCGATAGCGAGAACCACTACTGCTGCCGCAGCTATTATAAATGGTAACTTTGATTTCTTTGGTTCTTCTTCAGTTTGTTGTACAACCTTTTCTTTTGGCGGCTCAATGACTGGATCTGCCTTTTTTGGCTTCTTGACTTCTACTTTCGGTTCTTTTACATTTGCTTTAGTTTCTTTTATTTCTGCTGAAGTTGCTGCTTGTAATTCGTTGCGAACATGCAGAGCAGCGAGTTGTTCAATCTTTTGCTCATATTCCTTTGCAACAACGCTTCCCGGTTCGATGATATAAATGCGTCTAATTTCCTCAAGTGCACGTTGATATTCTTGTTTCTCAACATAATCATCTGCACGTTGAAAATACTGGCTTTTGAGTTTTTCGAGGGCGGCTTCCTTTTGTTCCTTTTGTGAGTCATCTACTTTAGGAACTGAAGCACGGCGTTGGATATCGCTGATAGCGCGATCAATCATGGAAGGAAGTGATCTTACAATCCCAGAACGGCTTTCCTCCGGCAACGAACTATCACATAATTTTGCAATCTGTTTTTCAATGGCGATAAGGTATATATTCTTTGAATCCGCTGTCTTTACTTCTTTTATGGTTGCCAGAGCGTCGGTGAACTTACTGGTTTCCGCTTTCCGCTGAATATCGTGCAAGCCATCGACAACGAATTTTTGAGTGGTCAGTATATCTTGTGGTTCCATGTTGTCGTCTCGTCGTATGTGCTGTTATCAGCTTCCGCCCATTGATTTTTCGTTTGGGTAAATCAATTTCAGTGTCTGACCGGTCTGCTGTGCATGTCGAATCTCATTTTGCCGTACGCGGAGTTCTGCTTTTTTGACTTCCTTGTTCAACGGGTCGATGACATACGCTTTCGCCAATTCATCAAGTGCTTGAGCAAATTCATTTTGTTTCTGGAGTTCATCTGCCGCCCGTAAATGAATCCATATCAACTGATCTCGTTCCTCGTTCTTGAAACCAGATTCGGTTGATTTCGCGGCAAGTTCATTCTCAACAACCTCTGCTTTTGCCTGAGTTTTTATAACCTCTTCTTCAAGTGTTGCGAGATCTGAGTTTTTGGGATCGATCGTTAATCCAAGGGCAATCTCCATAAGCGCTTCATCGTATACTTTGTTGGTAAGATGTTCACGCGCTTGACGGAGATGCTGTTTGAGCAATGTCTGTTGAGCGTTCTGATCTTTCTGGGCTTGCCACTCAGCAAATTCCTGTTGTAATTGATTCTTAAGCTGGAGTAAGTCTTCCCGTGAAGAATCGAGTGTGAGCGCTTGATCGATTTCGGCGATGGCTTCTTCGTAGCTGCGGAGAACTCTGCATTCCTTTGCACGGAAGATATGTTTTTGGATGACCTTATTGCTTACTTCTGACTGCTTCCGTTTCTTGAATGCTCCTTGTGCCTTTTCAATCTCACTTTTCGTTGATTTCAAAGCTTCTCTCTTTGGATCTAACACGATCGCTTGTGTGATAGTCTTGAGAGCCTCTTCGAACAATTCCTTTGCGAGGTACTCTTTTGCTTTGAAAAGGAAATCTTCAATTTGAGTATTTTTCTCTTCCTCTGCCCGTTTTTCCTGCCATCGTTGATAGGCATCTTGAATCTGCTGCTCGAGAGCTATGAGTGTTGCATTGTTTGGGTCGTAGGAATATCCATCTGCAACTTCTGTCAATGCTTCGTCAAATGCTTCCCGATCAAGAAATTCCTTTGCCCGTGTCTGATGTTTGATGATGGCGTTTTTCTGAGCTTCTTCTTGTTGTGTCTTATGCTGTTCCTCTTGGTAATCGTGAAATTCCTTTTGAAGTTGAGATTCGAATTTCTGGATTGACTCATTTAAAGGATCAAGCATGAATGCTTTTGCAACCTCGTCGAGTGCCTTACTGAACTCGTTCTCGGATGCATATCGGGATGCTTCCGCGATGTAATTGGAAATTTGTTCAGCGGTCTCGTCAGCAGGAATAGCTGCTAAATCCTCTTTCGCTGAAGCTGCTTCTTGTGCTTTTTTCTGGTCCTGTGCCGTAATAACTTCCTGCTCCATCTGTTTGACATCTTCATCAAACGGATTGACGATAAATGCAAGCGCGACTTCACCGAGAGCATCTTCGTATCTTCCATCGGTCAGGTACCCGCGGGCCTTGGTCAGGTAGAGGAAAACCTTCTCCTTGTCAGCCCGTCGTTTCGCTTCGGTTTCAGCACTCTCGCCGAGTACGGCACGTTCACGCTCTGCTTGTTCAAGCTGGCGAAGTTCTTCTTCTTGTCGGCGGCGTACGGTTTCTTCTTGAACACGGCGCTGCTCTCCAGCAATATCCAATGCCTCTTCTTGTGCTGCCTGGATACGTTTCTCGCAAGCCTGCAATGCATCGTTCACAGGATCCAATACATATGCCCGTGTAATGACTCGCAATGCTTCCGACCACTTTTGTTGACCGGCGAGTCGCTCGGCATTTTCGATGTGCTTTTGAATTGCGCCGAAGATTGCTTCGCGCTTTTTTCGCTGCTCTTCTTCTCGTTTACGGTATTGCTTAAATTGTTCGGCTTGTTCCTGTTCTTGAGCATCACGAATTTTTCGCTCTAATGCCAGGACTTCTTCGTTCAGTGGATCTATCACAACAACAAATGCTAACTCACTTAACGCATCATCAAGACGTCCGTTGTTGAGGAAATCTTGTGCACGGTCAAGATATTGGGTAATCTTCTGTTGTTGTGCCTGTCTGCGGGCTTCTTCTTCTTTGCGTCGCTTTTCTTCCTTCTCTTTTTGCATGCGCGCTACTTGAGCTCTCAGAAGCTCTTGGCGCTTGCGTTCGTCATCCTGCTGTTTCTGAAGTCGTTCTTGTTCATCACGTAAGCGGGTCTCTTCTTGCCTCTTCCGTATGTTGTTTTCTGCCGCATGAATTTTTTCATTGGCAGGATCAAGCAGGTATGCACGCGCAATTTCATCCAGTGCGCGGTCGAAGTCTCCTTTTTCTAAATAATCCTTTGAGCGTGTGAGGAAGGTGGCAATCTTAGATTCGATGGCTTGTCGTCGAAGCTCTTCATTCTTCCGGCGGTCTTCATCCTCCTTTTTGCGAAGTATTACTTCTTGTTCTTGCTTTACTGCAACGGCAGCAGAACGTTGCGCTTCCACAATAGCGAGGTTCGAGATGTGTTCTAAGGCAGCCGGAAGAGGTTGAGGTGCTGTAGGTTGCTGAGAAGCGTAACCCGTCTCCGGTTTCTTATCTTTCTGAGCCGTGACAAGAGAACGGACTCGTTCCTCATATGCCAAAGCGTACAGATTCCTTGGATCCCGTGCGCGTGCTTTGGCAATCTCTTCCAATGCAGCAGCGTGGTTCCCTTCCCGTACAAGTTTATCAGCTTGTTTCAGGAATATCGCGACTTCTTTTAACTGCTCAGCGCTTCTTGGATTTTCTGGCCCTTTAGCCATTGCTCTCTCCTTTTGAGGAGCTTATTATTTCTACTAGTAAAAACACACTTCGGCGATTCATGGTAGATAATTTCCAAGATATTGTCAATAAACCAGATCACTCAAAAGAACAAGAAGGCGGCATTGACGAAGATGTCTGAAGGATGCTGCCTTAAAGATGAATCTAAATGCACAATACAACTGTATTGTTGTAAAAATGCCATAAGATATGTAAAAATTTGTCGGGGTGAGAGGATTCGAACCTCCGGCCTCCTGCGCCCAAGGCAGGCGCTCTAACCGGGCTGAGCCACACCCCGAATTCTTACACCTGATTCTAATGTACGGAAAAGATGGGGGCAAAACAACAATTACTCTTTGACATTATAGTCACGATATTAGTACCGCGATTTGCAGCCTCGCGCTTATCATTATTGCTCAATACAACTTTGTAAAAAAAGAGAAACTTGATGTAAACCATGAGTATACTTTGGGAAATGTAGAAATTTGTGAAGTATTGATGCTTTGGATAAATGGATAGAGGTTTAATTTGATGATTGGAGCAACACGATAACGGCTGGTGAATGCTGAGAATTACCGACGTTTCGCCAGCCACCATTCGGGATTTTGTTTTTCCCGTTCTTTCCAAATTTCAAAGTGGAGAATGGCACCTGCTACAGTGTCGCCGCTTTTTGCGATGACCGTTCCTTCTGTGATGCGTTGTGACTCTGTGACTGAAACATCCGAGAGATGTGCATATACTGTACGGTAACCGTTGTAGTGATTTAAGATAAGTACATTACCGAAACCGGGAATGAAGGACAGCACGGCTACTTCTCCGTCTGCAACAGCAAGGACATCGGAACCAACCGGGGTGGCTATGTCAATGCCGGTGTTCTGTGTGACAGTTTTCAGAACAGGATGGATTTGATTGCCAAAGCGTGATTGCACCGATCCATGTGTCACTGGCCATCGGAGCTTTCCTCTTTGCTGTGCAAAAGAAATAGAGGTCTTCAGTTCAACTGGTTTTAGTGTAGCTGATGGAATACTGTTTACTTGTTCGCGTTCCCGCGCTTCTGCTACCTCACGGACACGACGTTCGGTTTCCTCACGTTCTTTCCGAATTTGTTCTTTCTCAATCAGATCTGCGATGAGTTTTTCAATTTGCTGAAATGCTCCCATCTTGCGGTTAAGTTCTTTTTGATATGTTTTTTTATTCTTCCGAATTTTCTTGAGCACCGTTTGCCGCTGGGAAAATGTTCGCTTGAGGTTTTCCTCTTCACGAGTCTTTTCAATCAGAAGTTGTCGTTCGCTCTGAAGCTTTCCTTGCAACTGCTCATTCTTCTGTTCCAGGATTACTTTGTTTTCGTCGATTTCTTTGAGGTCTTTGGCGCGTTGCTCGGAAAATCTCTTCAAATATTGAATACGGATAGAAAGCTGGTTGATCGATTGAGAGGAGAAAAGTAATTCGAGATCGTACACACGGCCATGTTTGTATACCGAACAGACGTAGTTGGCATAATGTGATTTCAGAAACTGAAGTTGTCCCTCCAAACCGGCAATCGTTGTTTTGGCGGTGTCGATTTCCGCTGTCATTCCAAGTTCTTCTTCTCGAAGTTTCTGAATCAATTGGCGGATAAGAATGGACTGCCGTTCGAGATTATCGAGATGTTCAAGTGTGACCTTTTCCTTTTTGTCGCTTTCCCTTAATTTTTTTTCGTACGCTTGAATGTCGCTGCGAAGTTTTTGCAGCTCATTTTCCTTCTGTTTAATCTCCCGTTCCGTTTTTTGGGCAGTAGCAGGAAGCGCGAAGAGTAGAAACAGGATGAAGAAAAAGATGCGAGGCAGAGGGCACATTACCAGCGAATTCGTTCTGCGTTCTGTGGAATCGTAAAGGTGAACTGAAGTTGTTCGACGTTCACCATGATGTTGGAATACTTAAGAGTCAGCATTTGCTGCGTTTGTGGCTGTGTGATACGAATAGTGTACGGCATCGCAATTCCATCGACATTCTCGAAGTCGTTAAAGGATTGCTCAAGTGTAAGCTTCCCGCTTCGATCCAAAAACTGGATTCTTTGGATGTACAAGGATGTCGGTTCGATCCAATACCGTCGGCTGGAATTGTGGGAAGTATAGATGAAAACAAACTGGTCGTCTTCGATGCGTGTTTCATCGGGTGAGCGGAGGTCGTCATCGAGAAACCCCCCGCCGGTAAAGATGTTCAGCAGATCATCAAAACTTAGTTGGACGTGAAGGATGCGATTCAGGTTTTCTATGTTTGTAGAACCAGTGATGAGTTTATTCTCTAGACTATTATAAAAAGAAAATCCGGTACGGGTCACAAGCGCTGATCCAACTTTGATACCGAACGGTCCTTGAAGATTGATAAGAACGGAGTCAGGTTTCCGAAGTGTTAAGATGAATGCACCGCTTTGAGCAATCTCCGGTGTTTCAACAGAAATCCGTCCTTCGCCTTGTATGGATTGAATACGTGCGTGATGTGTACGAGCGATTTCCTGAACTTCCGTCGAAGTGATGGATCGGTTGCCCAGATTCAACGTGCTCGTCGTTCGGCATCCGATGAACGAGAGAAAGAAAAGAACCAATACGAAAGAAAAACGCTGTACCATCACTTCGCTCCGCGCATGATTTTTTCTTTTACATCTTTGTTCTTGGAATCCATCTCAAATGCTTTTTTCCACAACTCGAGTGCCTTCTCCTTTTGCCCCAACTTCTCATAGATGTCTCCGAGGTGCTCGTGAACAACAGAACTGGCCTTTCCGGATGCAATGGACTTTTCAATGTACATCGCAGCATCTTCATACTTTTGCAATTTGAAAAGTATCCAACCGTATGTATCAAGGTACGCGGCGTTATCCGGTTCTACGGTGATAGCTTGTTTTCCCATTTCCGATGCGCGCTGTAGTTGAAGTCCTCGTTCGGCAAGACTGTATCCATAGTTGTTGAGAAGGAGAGCGGATTTTGGATCTTGCTTCAATCCTTCTTCGTATAAACTATCGCTTCGTGGATAACGCTGTAATCCATCCAGTGTTAAAGCGAGTGTGCTGAGGGTATTGAGGTCTTTCGGATTCAGCTCGTACGCTTTCTCTAATGGTTTCACAGCTTCTTCCTGTTTCTCCATACGTGTGAGTGCAAGTCCCTGTAATAAGTAGAAACGGAAATCGTTCGGAAGCACTTTTTGAGCCTGTTCCATCGTTTCAAGCAGCTTGTCATACTTTTCTTGTTCAAATAAGGAGGAACCGAAAAACCACCACGCATCGCCGTGATGTTCTTCCAGCTTTGTTACTTGCTCGAAGTAGCTTCCGGCAAGCGAGTCCTTATGCTGGTTAGCAGCGATAGCTCCGAGATACCAATACGGCCGCCAATCGGTAGGAACTTCCGTCTGCAAGTTTTCAAAAAGAGTAATCGTTCTTGGAATCAACGTAGAGTCATGCTCGGTCAATCCAAAAAAACCGATACCGATCCGTAATTTAATTTCTGTGTTCTTTATGCCTTGACTCAAGAGTTTTTCATAGAGATCGATAGCTTTTTGGAATTGCTTCTGGTTTAGATAAACATCGGCGAGTGTTGCAAGGACCTCCGCATCGGAAGAGTCTGCAGCAACCATTGTCTCAAGCAGTGTCTGCGCTTGGTCCAACCTGCTGCCTTTTGCAAAAGTTTCAGCGAGTTGTCTCTGGAGTTGTTTATTGCCTGGGTTAAGTTCCAACATCCGCTTATATTTTGTGGCGGCTTCATCATAACGTCCGAGTGAGGAATAAAGCTGTGCACATTGAAAAAGAACTTCCAATTGCCCGTCGTCTCGGCTCAGCATCTTCTCGTAAATCTCAACTGCTTTCTGAGGTTGCAACGGTTGGTAGAGACGTGCCAGTGCGAACCAACCAGCCGTATAATTTGAATCGATCTTTATGATCTCTTCGTACTCGCGGATAGCTAAATCTGTTCGTGATGCTTGAAAATAGATAGATCCAAGATTTTCGCGGTAGGAGATGTTCTGTGGCTCCAACCGAACAGCTTCACCTGCTGTTTCAGCGGCACGATTGAATTTGCTCAGCAGCAAATAATCTCTAGAAATAGCAAAGAAAATTGCGGCATTCGGTTCTGCTTGAAGCGCTTCTTGATATTCAAGAATTGCTTCGGCGGATGAACCTTTTGCATCCAGTGCTGTGCCTTCGATAAAATGCTGGAGTGCGTTATCATGCCGCATCTCTTGAATTTTGTCGTTTTGCAGTGTGTTTGTGCGTTCAGAACGTGTTGGCTGAGATGATTGCTGTGAACTACCGCAGCCGGATAGAAAAAAAATCCCCACGATGGAGGTGAGGAATGAAAATGACTTCATGGTGTTATTCATCACATATAAATATATTGAAACAGCACGCCACTTACAAGTATTGGTAGTGCTTGTTTCGTAACCGGAAAGCATGTACTTTTACTCGTATGGAAACGGCCCAGACATACGATCTTGCCATTGCTTGGAACTGGGAATATGACTTTGGGTTTATTGATCTTGTGCACGAGGTCGCCTGCCGGAATGATATGAAGGTATTAGAAATTCGCAATGAAAACGTAGAAGAAATTTTCAATTTGTTGAGAAAAGAAAAAATCCGCTTCCGATACTTTCTCGACCGTGCCTCCGATGAAGATGAAATGTTTCAACCTTTGGCGTGGTATGTACTAAGACAATTTCGTTCTAGTGAAAGGTATGCACCGCATCCCATCAATCCGTATGATCTCCGAATCATTGCTGCCGATAAAGCGACGATGCATCTCGAATTTCTTACGCACAACATTGAGGTTCCTTATACCATCATTGTCTCCCCGTATAACCATAAAAATGAGGTTGAACTTTCGTTGAGCGAGTTGGCAAAGCTCAGACGACCGTTTATCATCAAGCCGGCAAATACAACCGGGGGTGGTATCGGTGTGGTGATCGGAGCCGAAACCTTAAAAGAAATCATCGATGCGCGCCAATCCCATAAGAACGATAAATATCTATTGCAGGAGACGATCACGCCGACCATCCTTGCTGAGCATCGGGCATGGTTTCGCGTATTCTACGCTTTTGGTGACATCATCCCTTCTTGGTGGAATGACATTACTCACATCTATTCTCCGATGCCTGAAGAAGAAGAAAGACGGTTAGGTCTTGGACAACTCCGAACAATCACGGAGCGTATTCACACCATTTGTCAACTTGATTTCTTTTCAACAGAATTAGCTTTCACGACCGATGGAAGATGTGTTGCAGTAGATTACGTGAATGAAATGTGCGATATGCGGCTTCAATCGCAGTTTTCCGACGGTGTACCGGATATCATTGTACAACAAATCGTTGCCCGAATGATGGAGTGTGTGAAGTGAAAGAATCTCTGAGGTTGGTCAGAACAAAATTCGTGGATGATTTTGGCAAAACCACTTGACTTTCAACGAGTGTATTGATAAATTAGCACAAGCTGTGAGAAATCCACTATTCATTCGCTATTGTTTGGAGGCTTTATGGGTCTCAATAACTTGATTGGTAGTAGTTCTGTACAAAGACATTCTTGGTTTATCATTCTCGTCCTGTTCACATTTTTGCTAATTGGCTGCGGTGAAAGCGAAGAAGCTACGAAGGAAGAGTCTCAAGCACAAGGAGTAAAGCCGGCAGCGACAGGTGAACAACAAAAACCGAAGGAGGAGAATCCGTCGGACCAAGCATTAACGAGCTTCATTGGACCTAATACCGAACCGGCTGAAGCACCGCCTCCGGCTCCTGCTGTATCACCAACTCAATTAGCACAATATGAAAAGCAAATTGAAGATCTCCGCACTGAGAACACAAGTTTGAAACAAAACATTGTAAAGCTTGAACAAGAAAATAGAAGCATCAATGCACGCATGACAGAAGTCGATGCAAAATATGCAGCAGAAAAGCATTATGCTGACTCGATGGAAGTGTTGAACAAGACTTCTGGTTTAGCATCAAAAGGAGTTGAAGCTGAACCAAAAGGTACGCTCGACGAAGAGAAGACTTTTCCGGCATCCCAATCGACTTATGATAATGCAATGAAAGCATTTAAAGCGCGTAGGTATGATAGTGCAGCGAAGGGCTTTGAAGCAATTGGTCGCGGTAACAACGATGACCTTGCTAAACGTGCAACATACTGGCTGGGTGAAACTTACTTTGCGCAGAAAAAGTATAATGCAGCTTTACCATTGTTCCAGGAAACTCTCAAGTTTAAAAATTCCGAAAAGAAAGCCGATGCTCAATACATGATCGCGCGATCGTATGAAAACCTTGGCAGCAAGGCAAAAGCAAAAGCAGCTTATGAAAAAGTTGTAAAGAATTATCCGATGAGCAAGAACGTAAAAGCAGCAAAAGCACATTGGGCAAAATTATAATACAGTTTAGAATTTGGATTAACAAGTGAACCCTGTTGGATGTATCTGACAGGGTTTTTTGTTGTCTTGTATCTCTGAACACACCTTGGTATATTGCCAAAGTTGTTTAATCTGTGTATGTCCAAGAATTTCACAAAATATGTCTGTCAATCATGCGGATATGTTTCGCCGCGGTGGATTGGCAAGTGCCCAAATTGTTCCGAGTGGAATACATTTGTTGAAGAAGTTACGGTACCGGTAAGAGCATCGCGCAAAACAGGAGTTACCTCAAAGATTGAACCGGTTTCCTTCGATCAAATTGAGAAGGAAGATGTTCCGCGCATCAAAACGACGTTGAATGAATTTGACCGCGTACTTGGCGGCGGACTTGTCCCTGGTTCGCTCGTTCTGCTTGGCGGCGATCCAGGTATTGGTAAATCCACACTCATGATGCAACTGGCGATTGCATTGAAGGATCAAGTGGTCTTGTATATAACCGGTGAAGAATCCGTCCGGCAAATCAAGCTTCGTGCTGAACGGTTGAATGCCGTCTCGGCAAAAAATATTTTACTCCTTGCTGAAACCAATCTTGATCTCATTCTGGATGTGATTGATTCCGGCACTCCCGATATCGTGATCGTGGATTCCATTCAGACCATGTTCCGCCCTGGACTTGAAAGCGCACCGGGTAGTGTAAGTCAGGTGCGGGAATCTGCCGCCTTACTGCTGCGTCTTGCCAAGACGCGCGGCATTCCGATCTTCCTCGTAGGGCATGTAACAAAAGAAGGTGCTATTGCTGGTCCAAAGGTGATAGAGCATATGGTAGACACAGTTCTGCAATTTGAGGGCGAGGCACATTACGCCTATCGAATTCTGCGTGCGTTGAAAAATCGATACGGTTCGACGAATGAGNNATCGGTATTTTTGAAATGCACGATACCGGTTTGCAGGAGGTGCTCAATCCTTCAGAAATATTTCTCTCGGAGCGCAACTACGGCACATCTGGTTCCACTGTCGTTGCGAGCATTGAAGGCTCACGCCCCATCCTTGTTGAAGTGCAAGCGTTGGTGACACCGACGAACTATGGAATGCCGCAGCGCACAAGCACCGGTTTTGACTATCGACGCCTGGCATTATTGCTCGCCGTATTGGAAAAACGTGTCGGAATGAATCTTGGCCAGCAGGACGTGTTTGTGAATGTTGCCGGCGGCATTCGCATCGATGAGCCGGCAGTGGATTTAGGAATTGCTGTTTCCATCGCATCGAGTCTTCGCGATATTCCTGTCGATTCATCATCTGTCGCAGTGGGTGAAATTGGATTGGGTGGAGAGATTCGCACCATCGGACAAATTGAAAAGCGTGTGCATGAAGCGGCAAAGCTCGGTTTTAAACGCATTATTGTTCCTCAGCATAATTTGAAAACATTCAAACCCAATGGTGAAATCGAGATTATCGGAGTCGATCGCATTGAAGAAGCCATCGAAGTATTGATGGGGTGATACCATTTGAGAAAAGGAAAAGGGGAAGAGAATGAAGATTACATATAAATCAATTCCCAATTTTTACTATTGAATACATGTTCAAATCACAAAATAGCTAAATCACACATCATAAAATTCTAGTTTTCCAATTCCCTTATCTCCAACCTCCAATGACCAAGCTCATTCTTGCCACGAGAAATATTCACAAAGCACGAGAGTTGCAGACGCTGCTCGACGATCTCAATGTCGATGTGCTCACACTCAACGAGATCTCTACTGAACTTATGCTGAGAGAAGACGGGACTACATTCGAGGCGAATGCATTTCAAAAGGCGCGTACGGTGTATCATCACACGAAATTACTTGCATTGGCAGATGATTCCGGTCTGGAAGTATTTTATCTCAACGGCAGACCCGGAGTGTTCTCAGCCCGCTATGCCGGTGAAGAGGCGACGGATGAGATGAATAATCAGAAGCTGTTGACTGAGATGCGCGCTGTGGCGCCGCGGCGCAGGAGGGCGCAATTCCGTTCAATACTTGCACTTGTCGGTGATCGTGTGGAAGAAATGACGGAAGGAATCTGTACCGGTATGCTTGGCGAAAAATCCCACGGCACCAATGGATTTGGGTATGATCCAATCTTTATCCCTACTGGATTTTCCAAAACATACGCGGAACTCACTGCCGAAGAAAAGAATCTCATCAGTCACCGCGCCCGATCATTAGCAAAGATGAAAGAGGTTCTGAAAGTAAAGCTCCATTTCTTGACTAAGTGACCGATTCTTGTTATTATTCACGCGGTTGTTGTATATCCCAGTATGAAGGTACTTTGAATGCCTACACAGGATGAACGCATACGCAGTCTTCAGTCTACCGTTTTATTCCATCAGCTGTCGCGCGATGAAGTGTTGCAAGTAATCAACAAATTCAGCGAGGAACGACACTCGGCAGGTGCAATGCTCTTTGATGCGAATACATCGGGCGACAAAGTATTTTTTATCGAAGAAGGAAAGATCCGGATCTCCCGTGTGACAACTTTTGGCGAGGAGACGACACTCGATATCTTGGGGCGTGGAGAAGTTGTTGGTGAGCTTGTATCGCTCGACGGTCGTACACGTTCTGCACGTGCTTCGTGCATCGAGGATTCGATCCTTCTCTCGATGACAATAATTGAATTTGAAGAATTACTCCGTTCCAGTCACAAAGCGGCATTCAATCTTCTCCGCGAACTGAGCGCACGCATCCGGAAGGCAGACGATAATATCGTCATGAGGCTCGAAGAGCAGCGTCAGGCCAATGAAATACGTTTCAACAAACTTCAACGACTCATTGAAGCGAGCAAAATCATCAACTCTACACTTGACCTCGATAAATTGCTCGGATTGATTCTGGACTCAGCAGCAAAAAGTATCAATGCCGACCGTGGTACGCTGTACCTTGTCGATACCATTAAGAAAGAATTGTGGTCGAAAGTTTTGCAGGGTATAAATATGGTTGAGATACGTTTGCCGATTGGTAAGGGATTGGCGGGATATGTTGCGGAGACGGGCGAGACGATCAACATCCCGGATACGTACGCCGATCCGCGCTTCAATCCTGAAATCGACAAACGCACCGGCTACCATACGCACAATATGCTTTGCATGCCGATGAAAAACAAAGACGGCAAAATCATCGGCGTGTTTCAACTCTTAAATAAAAACCAAGGGTCTTTTGACAGCGAGGACATCTCATTTATTGATGCTTTTTCTGCTCACGCCTCTATTGCAATCGAGAACGCACGCATAGCGCAGGAAATGGTGCAGAATGAACGTTTGTCTGCTGTTGGACGAATGGCGAGTGTCATTATCCATGATATAAAAAATCCGATGGGAACGTTGCGAGTGTACGCCCAGGTGATGAAAAAGAAATCGGGCAACGAAGAAGCGAACAAGCTTGCAGATGAGATGATCCGTCAGGTAGATCGCTTTGTGAATATGACACAGGAAATNNTTAGATTTCACACGCGGTATAAGCGCCTCCAATTTTCAAGAGCTAGAATTTTCTGATGTTATGAACGGCGTGTTGAGCTTCATCGAAAAAGATTTAGAGAAGAATAAAATTACATTAGTAAAGAATGCACAGTTCAAAGGCATCGTGCGGTTGGATCAGGATAAAATGGTACGTGTTTTCTATAATATTGCCAGCAACGCGCGCGATGCAATGTCTGAAGGCGGTTCACTCACTGTTGCAGCGGTCGAGCATAACGGATATGTGCGTATCGATTTTACTGACACAGGCACCGGCATGCCGGAAGAAGTAAAGAACCGTATCTTTGAACCGTTTATGTCTTATGGTAAAAAACATGGCACGGGACTTGGTATGGCCATTGTCAAGAAGGTAATCGATGACCACAGCGGAAAGATAGAGATCGACAGCGTGATGGGGAAGGGAACGACCATCAGTATCTATCTTCCCATTACGAAAAAATAAGTGAACAGTGTATCACCAAGTTGAATAACTTCGGCGCCTTGTGCGCCGTTTCTTTTTTCCATCCATCGACTTCAGGAGCATCAATGATGAAACACCGACCCGAACAAGCATCCTCTCGGTTGCGTATGCGTTTAGCACGCTGGCGCGAAATATTCTTTTCACAAAAATACCGATTCGATCTGGGCCAATCATTTCTCGTCATTCTCAATTTCACGCTTCTTATCATCACGGCGAGTGATAAGCTTATGATCTTCTTCGGCATCCCGCGCTTGCGAGAACTGTTGGTCGTTATCATACCGATAGGTTTTCTTGGCGTGTGGCTATTTGGATTCTTTATGGATAAAATTGTCCGAGCCGGACAGATGGCAGAGCGTCAATCGGTACGGCGCAGTGAAGTCTGGCACCATCACAATGAGCAGATGGACCGCGTGGAACAGCAGCTTGCGGAATTGCGACAACTGATACGAGAGAGTAAGGAATAAGAGAAAAGCCTTCCTCCTGTTGTTCTGAGAGGAAGGCTTTCTGTGTAATTTTATTTCGGATTATCGGGCAATGCCGAGGAGTATCGACAGTGCAACCCAGACAATCCACAGCGCAAACGCGACTCCCATACCTGCACCAGTTTGCTTATCTGAAAGTTTACTCAACCCTATACCTATGACTGCTGTCTGCCAAATAGAAAAGATATTAAGCGATGCGAGCAGCATATGGAGTTTATTCGTGGGATCAAAACTGCCCAGAAGCGCGAGCGCACCGCTGGGCGTTGCTGCCATAGAACCGAGTCCTACCATCATCAACACTGTAATGACACCGCCGAGTACTCCAATCCAAGAAGCAATACCATACAACTCAAGATGTTTTCCATAACCGACAGCCGATTTGAGAATAGTCTTATTGGCTAACCACAAAAAAAGTGCGCCTCCGAAAAAATATGCAGATATAAAAATTGCTCCGCCAATAATACCAAAAGCAATCATCATGCCACCCATGGATTCGGCTTTGGCTTCTGCCTTATCAGCTTGTTCTTGCGTAAGCTTCCTTTCATCAACCATTTTTTGAATAGCTTTGCTTTGAACATCTTTCATCTCTGCCTTTAGCGATTCATTCGTGAAGATCATAACAACTGAAACAACGACAATGAGAAGTGTGGCGATGAACGGTGCTACCCACAATATCGGTGAAGGAGCAGTATTCTTCAAATTCTGGAAAACTTCTGAGGGTGAAGCAAATACATCACTTATTGTATTTCCTAACGATGGAGCAGATGGTAATGATTGTTGGTCGTCCATAGTGACTCCGTTAATTTATGGAATGATAGATACTTAGTGGATTGATAAAATGATACTGAATATTTTTGAGAAAGCAAATCTTATTGAATACTGTTAAAATTACAATCTCGATAAGAGACTTGGGAGGAAACGGTCACTATGGCGATTTATAGCGATTTTGCCGTTGAAGATGGTATTACCGGACAACTCTTTTTATGCACGCATGAAGTGCATCCGAGTTCTGCGGTTGGAATAGATGCAAGGCATCGCGGGCAGCGTGTTATGAACGGACTGGTGATTTTGCATCGGCATTGCGGACAGAAACGCGTTTCAAGCTTTAATTGTTCTTCAAGTGTAAGATGCATATTTCTAAATCTCAATATTCAAATCACAAATAACAAATCCCGCTGTACGGGATCCCGAAAAGCGGGACAAGTTCCAATACTAAAACGATTTAAATTTTGATAGTTGTGGTTTGTTTGTCATTTGAATATCGGTGTTTGCAATTTCTCTAGATAAGTATTTGAGAGACAAATCCGCCGATGACGAACGCTCCAATCCATGTTGTGAACCAGATAATGAGTGCCTCCTTCATTCCGCGTTCCTTCAGCATCACCATTAATGAAGCGATACACGGAACAAAGAGTGTAATGGTCACGAGAGCAACAACAACTTGATGCGGTGTTAAAGCTAACTCATACAATCCGGCAGCACCAAAGTCCCGCCGCACAAGTCCCATTACAAATGCAGTCGATGCTTCGCGCGGCAGTTGCAGCCATCCTGTAACAATCGGTGCCAACAAGTTTTCCCAAACGACGAGGAGTCCGGTGACTTGCATGATACCAACGCCAAGAGCCCCTGCAAAGAACCATGGAGTTGCCTCTTTCATAAATGCATAGGAACGAAACATTGTCTTCCGAACAATATTGTCGAGCCGCGGCAGCCGCATAGGCGGTAAATCAAGAAGCAATGGACTAGATTCTCCCGGCAGCAGCCGATGCAGAATAGTTCCGATGGCAACGAATACAGCAAAGATTGTAACAGAATAAATGATCATCGCACCGAATCCGGCTCCTGCCAGCAACGCGGCGACAACTGCAATCTGTGCCGAACATGGAATCGCAAACTGAAGAATGGTTGTTGCAATAGTTTTTTCCCGCTCACTCCCGAGGAGACGTGTCGTAATGGTTGCCATAGTCACACAGCCGAAACCGAGTATGAGTGGAATGACAGCACCACCATTCAACCCGATCGCATTCAAGCTCCTGTCTACCAGCGTTGCTAACCGCGGTAAATAACCGCTGTCTTCCATCAGCGAGAGTGAAAGATAAAATGCAATGACAAGCGGCAGCAGCAGGAATAAAAGATAGGTGACGGTCATGGAAATGACACCGAACTCTCCGACAAGCAGTGTGCCGAGCCATGAGGTGAGCGGGATGAAATGTGATACCACGCTTCGAATCCACGGTTCCCATATTTCATTACCGAGATGCTTTTCTGTGATATTGACTAAGTCGCTCGCAATGAGTTTTCCAACAAAAAGATAAATAAGATAGAGAGCAACAAGCAGCATCGGGATACCGGTCCAAATATTGACCGCCCAGCGTCCCAACAGTGTGGAAATCCGGGTCCGTGTTTTTGTTTCCTTCAGTACATCGTTGACGATGAGGTTGACACGATTACGTCTCTCAATGTAGAGATCTTCACGCTCATTCCCGACGTGTATGCCATGTTTCTGCGCTAACGATTCGTCTCCTTCTAGAATAAGCAATGCTTCCGCTTGTGAGCCAACTTCGATCAGCATGGTGTGCAGCTTTGTGTGAAGCGCCTGATCGATTTTCCCATGTTGTGCCTTAATAATTGCATCATCCAGCTGTTCAAATCCTGCTTTCTGCACAGCCGATGTTTGAAACACCGGTACGCCCAGTGAAGCCGAAAGCTGTATCGTATCGATGGTAATGCCTTCACGTTCCAGCTCATCTTTGAAGTTAAGAATGACAGAGACACGTTTACCCATGTCGATTAATTGCTGGGTAAGGAAGAGATCACGTTCGAGATGCACGGAGTCGACAATGTTGAGAACCGTATCTGCTTCAATGACAACATCGCGCGTGACATTCTCTTCCGCACTGAAAGAAGAAATTCCGTAGACGCCCGGCGTGTCATACATGATGTACTTTTTATACTGGCCTTGAGAAATCTCTACGGTCGTACCGGGATAATTCGAGACATCCATGTAGAGTCCGGAAAGATAATTGAATATGATCGATTTACCGACATTTGGATTCCCGACCAATGCTATTTTCAGATGCAGTGTATCTCCTGCGACTGGCGTGGCTTTGAGATGCTTATGATGGTCGATGTGTTCAGGATGTGAATTTACTTCATTGACCGTCGTCAAATGCTCAGACATATTTTTTTCTCACTTTTCCCTCGATCTGCTCGGTATTGGCATATGCAACAAAAATAGATTTTGCCAGTGCCATTCCGATAGCAATTTCACGGCGATTCTTTTCGATCACAACGGTTCCCCCCGGAAGACGTTCGAGGCACCGAATGAATTCACCTTTTAAAATCCCTAACCTAATTAACTGGCTCTTTCCTTTTCCTTCCGGCACTTTTACAATCAAAACACGGCTGCCTTTAGATATTGTATGAAGCGGTACCGACGTTTCTTCTGTCATGGTGTCATCTTTCTCTCTCTATCAACAATGCACGCAGGAACTTGGATGCGTACTAATTGAGATCTTTGAGAGATGGTAAAACCTCTCTCTTTAAAATACCATGCATCGATGTTGTATACAATCCCCATTTGTTGGGATATAGATGTTGCACGATTTCTGCTGAGAAAGAGTTGAGAGGGTGAAGGATGTGAATGTAGGTTCAGCTCATGTTCTTTGAAGAGATCAACCCATTGAGCAATGCATAGATCGTCAATCCGGCGACAGTTTTTATTTGCAGTTTCCGTGTGATATTTTTTCTATGGGAAATAACTGTGTGGAGACTAATGGAAAGTTCGTCTGCGATTTGTTTGTTCAGGAAACCGCAGGCAACGAGTTGAAGTACCTCCAGTTCGCGTGAGGTGAGTCCCTCTAATTTCTGTTTAACCGGTTTCGGCACACCCTGAGGTACCTGATAGACTCCTTTTGCAGGTTCGGACCGATGAATTTCTGTTCGTACGGAAGATTTTATTTCCGTCTCTGCAAGAGCATTTTTACCTGCAGTGCGTCTGGAATGTTCCTCTGGATAAAACAAGAGGTCTTCCATTTCCTCTACGAGGGGCAACAAAATATTGTTTTCGATGCGTGTGTGGTCCTGGATGTCCTTTTCGAGACGGAACAATTCAAAAATCACTTCTTGATACAACTCATTCATCGAATCACCGCGCACGTACTTGATAAGGATATTTTTCAGATCGTAGAGTTTTTCATCTACATCGGTGTGCTCTTCTTCATAGACATGCATGGAATATTTCGAGAGTGCTCGCTTTTCCCGCGTTGATGGATTGGGCGTATGGAATAATCGGTACACTTTATTCACATAGGGAAAGGTAGTCGTTTCTTCCCGCTCCAGGTGATTGAATAATTCTCCTTTGTAGTCCAGAAAGAATTTTTTAATGAGCTTCAAATTCTTCGCATCAGAGGGGCGGCGGCGGAGCAAATTATTGAGCAGCTTTTCGATAAGCGGAACCTGCATTTCAATATAATATGCGTGTGTCTTCTGCAAATAATCGACGATCATCAACACGTTGAATGTCTGAAGTTTCTTTTCGGGAAAATAATTTTCATTACTGAATGCGTTCGCAATAGTAAGAAAAAAATCAACATCAATTCTATGTTTTCGACAGACTGTTGCAACGGTTTTCTCACCGAATCCCATGGGAATTCCAAAACGGGTGATGACCGGCATGAGGAGATAGTTGCTGTGTACCACATCAGCCATTTTCATATTTGAAGTCAGAAGTTTCATGCCGATTGAACTCGTTACTCAATTTACGACTTTTAACAATATACGGAGGAAATTGGTTGCATGAAAATTGACTTGAATCAGAAAGAGATAAAGGCGGTCCGATTTGAGGAAAGCAGCATGATAAAATTGACGATTAAGTGATCAAACTCTAAAATGACCAACCAAATATAAATGGCAGTTTTATCGAGATGGACTTTATCATAATTGCATTCACTTGAACAGATACAGAAAAATGCTTACTGTGATCTGCAACTCGGGTTACAAATAAAGGAGGTCAAATATGATTGTGCTAGGCATTGGAGCGGCTGCATTTATCGCAACTTTTCTTGGAGGGTTATTTGCGCTCAGGTTTAAAGACAAACTGCATCTCATTACAGGATTCAGTGCAGGAGCGATCATCGGTGTTGCGTTCTTCGATCTGCTTCCGGAAGCTGTCGAACTAAAAAATGAAAGCCAAGGCATTTCAATGGTATCATTCATGATCGGTCTCGGGTTTATTGTGTATATGATTATGGAGCGGATGATCGTCTTGCATTCTTCTCACGAGAGTGGCTGCGAAAATGCCCGACACCGTGGTATTCTTGGAGCGGGGAGTCTCTCATTACACAGCTTCCTGGATGGTGTGATTATTGGCCTCGCATTTAAAGTATCTAATTCAGTAGGAACAATCGTAACGGTTGCAGTCCTTACCCACGATTTTTCCGACGGCATCAATACGGTAACAATGATTATACGAAGTGGTGGAGAACGCAGACAAGCGTTGCGGTGGCTTATTGCAGATGCATTCGCTCCGGTTCTCGGAGTCTGTACAACATTCTTCTACTCAATTCCAAAAGATGCTTTGAGTGTCGTTCTCAGTATTTTCTGTGGATGTTTTATTTATATCGGTGCAAGCGACCTCCTTCCGGAAAGTCATCATGCCCATCCCAAAGCACTCACGACGTTCACAACGCTTCTTGGTATGGCGATGCTCTATGCTGTTATACAAATTGCAGGGTGAGATGGATTACCGGAATAGCGGGAATCACCGGATGACAATCAAACACTCTCAAATCGAGGGGAGTGATTGCTTATTCACTCCCCGTTTAATCATTAAAAATTGTTTTTAAATATGATAAGCGATCTTCAATACAACGTTTCGCGGTTCTTCCCAACTTGCTGCACTGAAGTATGCGCCTTTAATCAAATGCTCGTTGTCGAGTAAATTGGTGATATAAATGGAAGGCTCAAGTGTAGCACTTCCATCTAAATGGAATGTATATCCGCCGCCAATATTGATAATCCAAGATGGAGTTGTATGCGCTGCCTGATTAAAATCGAATAATCCTGTTCCAAATGTGATTGCATTCCCGTTCGAAAGGCCTGATCCATAAATGGCAACAAGATTGGCAAACCAGTTCTGAGGTTGATAATTAATTCCTGCAACGACAGAAAGTCTCTGGTCGTGATCGAGATCTGTTGCAGGCCCGTCATCATCGAGTGGAAGAAAACCACCACTAATGAGACCGGTTCCATAAGCATGAATGATCGATGTGTTGAGATAACCGGAGAAAGGAATCACGGGATCGCTGTACGAAAGTCCGAGCTCTATACCCGTTGTCCGTACTTGTGCAATGTTCACGGGAGTTTTGATTGCAGACGATCCAATGGTTTGATCATCTACCCCTGGCGTGGCATATTTGTAGAACACACCGGCCTTACTGCGCAAACCGAATGTGAATAGATGCGTGAGTACTGCTTCATAAAAATCATCCCGTTCAGGCAACGTTGGCACCAGCGTAACGTCTGAGCCATTGAAATTCACCGCAATAGATTTCAACCCCTCTATATTATTCGGCATAAACATGCGTCCATAATATAAATATGCCGTATTGTCTTCATCAATCAAAAAATTCCAACGGATGCGTGGACTTATTTGACTTTGAAGAGGCATATCCGGAGCAATGTGTTGGTCATAGCGAGCGCCGAACTCGAACGATGTCCATTCCATAGGATGCCATTCTGCTTGCAAAAACATGCCAAAATCCGATCCGTTAAAATCAGTTACCAAAGAAGGCCCTGCGTTGCCGGCAGAATCATGTGAAGTGAAATTTTCTGTTCCATTCGTTGCACTGAAGTTAAAGCCAGCTTTGTACATAAACTCGTGAGAAATCCTCTTGTCGTATGTCGACCGTATACCAAACGTTGTGAAACTCCGATTCTCTGCAATCAGATAGCTGTGCGTCGTGTCTCCTGCAAATTGAGACAGAGCCGGATCGTTGCTGCCCGGAGAGTATACCAAACCGCCTTCCCGCGCATAAACACCAGCAAAAAAGTTTGCTTCATGGTCGGTTTCTGAGTTAATGGTACGGAAATATGAAAGAGTCTGAAGGTANNTCTGCATATCGTTGGTAATTTGTTCCACAGAATCAAACGGGAGCTGCGTGTTCGTTTTTCCAAAATTTAAATTTGCCGTTAAATAGTCAACATCGCTCAAGACATAATCGGCTTTGCCATAGAGAAAATAATCCTGCCCGTGGTCATGGAAAAGTTGCTCGACTGGTTGATCGATGCGGCGGTCGGATTCCTGTCGCGAACCTGAAATAAAGAGACCGAGATCACCAACATGATCGCTCATCGATAATGCCTGACCGTTGGAATTCAATGCACGAAACGGCCCAACTCGTTCTGATTCTTCGGATGCATCACCAGACACTAAATAGCTTCCTACAAATGTCGACGCATCAAAATGGAACTCTCCGGTTGGAACTCGATTTTTCAGGTCAATGATTGCGGCATTTTGCCCACCGTATTCCGCCGTAAATCCTCCCGTGATGAATGTAGCATGATCGATAACTTTTTGATCGACAACGTCATTGAGTCCGCCGAATACGCCAAGCGGGACAGGAAGGCCGTCGACATAGTATGTGAATTCTCCATGCTGGCCTCTAATATGCACCTCGCCTGTCGGAGCGCGTGCTGCTCCCAAAATGTTTTCCTGTACCAAGTTCGTCATCTGAGCAATTGGTGCAGCATGAAATGTTTCAGATTCGAACACTTGATTGCCTGTATTGAGGTTGATACTTGTAACGGCAAGCTCGCGTTGTCCAACAACTTCCACTTCTTTTAAAGAGTTTCCTTGTGAGCGTAGAAATATCTGATATGTAGTATGTTTATTATCGATTATAACCGTGTCTGTAAATGTCCTGTAACCGACAAACCATGCTTGAACAACGTATTTACCAGACGCAACGTCGCGAAATCGCGCTTGCCCAGCAGGAGTAGTTACTTCTTCCGAAATAAATTTTCCATTTCGTTT